>JANWVZ010000140.1:0-272 GCA_025056555.1 Gemmatales bacterium
TTACCGCCCAAATTTTGCCAGAGCGTTCTTCCACTAATTTGAACACAACCCCGAAGTTTCCAGACCAGCGTAATGGGTTTTGGCCTCGGGTGTCCAACTCTGGCTTATAAGTGGCTAACTCAGTATCTCGGAAGCTAACTGCTGGATTCCTGATGGCTTCTCGGTATTCAGTGGAGGTGGGAAGCCGATTAATTGAATGTGCCGAACTCATGTTTGTTGGGCGACCCTAATGGCGATATTCAATACTAGGTGTTGCCGAAGGCCTGTCTCTC
>JANWVZ010000140.1:282-9419 GCA_025056555.1 Gemmatales bacterium
ACAAGTCGAAAAGGAAACTGTATTGTTCCGGTAGGGGACGATGGCAAGTTAGTATGCCTGAAGTGATGAGGTGTCCGAGGTGAGAACCGAATTGCATGGAACTCGCCACCCCACCACTCGTCAGAGACCACGCCCTTCCACGCCCAGAAGTCGGCCGCGGGGGACGGAAAGGTCGACGATGATCGGCTTACTTGTCTCCGCCGTGCCCACGTTGCCTGCGCGATCGACCGCCTCAATGCGGAGGTAAAACTGATACGGCGTACCTGTGGGGATGCGCCAAACGAAGCGCCCGGTGTTTTCCAACTCGGTGGCGATGGTCGTCCAAGGCCCTTCGGGACGCGTGGCGTAATACAAGCTGATCGGTCGGGCGGCCAAGTTTTTATCACTCGCTGACCAAGTTACGGTCAGTATGCCGTTTTCCCCGCCTCGGGACGGTTCGCATCCGAGGATCTGCACACGCGGCGGCGTGAGATCCACTTCGAGCCATAATTGTGGTGGCTCTCCGGCACGAGGCGGCGGTTGACCGTTACCCACACCGTTACGCACCGCGAGCGCCAAACCGTACAGACCTTCTCCCGGCAAACGAGCGATGATGGGCGATATCCGATCGTCATCCTCGCCCAGCTTCGTCCAAACCTTGCCATCGCGGGTCATCCATAGTTCCACACACGCGATCCCCGACGGGCCGACATCTTCCAACGAATAGGCCAGGCTCACCTCGCTGCTATTAACGATCCGCATGGGCACACCGCCCAGGGTGCCCCCAGAGGCCTGACTTTCCTGCGGCGCAGGGCTGAACCCTGCGCTCCCCGCTACGTTCGGCAGGACGAGCGATGCCTGGCCGACGTTACCTGCCTTGTCGCGAACACGCAAACGCACTTCCACGGGGCCGCGCGGCGGAGCCTCCCACCACCGGGTGCCCTGCGCGCGGCGGTCAATCGGCTGGATTTGCCAATCGCTTCCAGGGAGACGCCCTTCGAGCTCCAGCGTGTTCAGGTCGAGGTGTTCATCATGTACTTCCCAGCTAACGCCGACTTCCTGACGTGCGGGGCTTAAGGCTTGCAATTGCACGCGGGGCGCTATGGTGTCCACAACCACTACCAGTCCTGGGCGTGCTCCTTCTACGCTCCAGGGATGAACTCGCCCCTCTACATCCACGGTCCGCACTAAAAACCAGTAAACGCCGTCATGGGCCGCTCGGTAGGAGAAGTGTCCTTCCTGGGGGGCAGCGCGGCTAACTTCATGCCAGCTGCTGCCTTGGTTCATCGAGACCCAGAGCTGGACTTCACGCAATCGCAAACGTTCCGTCGCCTCGATCTGGAACGGTATGCGAAAGTTTGGTTGGTTGACGTAAAACGGTTCCGGGAAAGGTGCCTGGGCCAGCGACGGGCTTAGACCAACGGCCCCAAATAACCAGAAGAGCCAAACGACCAGTACACCACCATGTCGCCGAGCCGCGGCATAATCATAACAACGTGAGCGGGCCGACGCCAACTGTCGGTGGACTACCTCGACCATCCGCGGACGGGGTGCGGTTACCATGGTGCCAAGTTCCACATATCGTCGTCACATATTTTGATCGACCAACGGTGGGCCATTTCACCCCGTCAAAACGTTCCAAGGCCTACCAGGGCTCATAGGCCAGTCTTATTTTCGTTGTCTTGTTCGTGGACAGAAAAGCCGTTACCCGCAGCTCGAGATGCTTACGTCTCGTAGCGCAGGAGTAAATCACCCGCAGCCACTTGCGTACCCGGTTTGACGGCGACCTCCGCAACACGGCCCGCACGTTCGGCGTAAATGGTCACTTCCATTTTCATGGCTTCGAGGGTAAAGAGCTTTTGGCCCTTTTCTACCGTTTCGCCAGGCTGCACCATGACGCGCATGACCAAGCCGGGCATGGGCGCGCCAACCTGATTGGGGTCGGTGGGATCCGCTTTCGGATGCGCCTTCTGCTCACGGGCTAGGCTGCGATCCAAGACCACCACTTCCCGTGGCTGCCCATTAAGTTCGAAGAATACCAGCCGCGTGCCGTCGGGATGCGGATCGCCTACGGTCAGGAATTTGATAATCAGCGTCTTACCTTTCTCGATGTCCACACTGATTTCCTCGCCAGGTTCCATGCCATAAAAGAACACCGGCGTGGGCAAGACGCTGGTATCCGAATAGCGTTGCTGATGTTGGGCGAATTCCAGGAACACCCGCGGATAGAGGGCATAGGAGAGCACATCGCGATGACTCACGGCACGCTGGAGGCGCTTTTCCAAGTCCGTCCGCAATTGCTCGAACTGAACGGGAGGTAGAGTGGCTCCAGCCCGTTCCTGCAATGGTTGACGATTCCCCAAAATACGCCGTTGCAGAACTTCGGGAAAGCCTCCCGGCGGTAAGCCGAGTCGGCCCTCGAAGAACTCGATCACCGATTCGGGAAAAGCCAGAACGCGCTGCGGGTCGAGAATGTCTTCCGGGCGAAGATTGTTCGCCACCATGAATAACGCCATGTCGCCCACGACCTTCGACGTCGGCGTCACTTTCACGATGTCGCCGAACAGCTGGTTCACCTCCGCATACATGCGGCGCACTTCCTGCCAGCGATGCTGCAAACCCATCGCTTGAGCCTGCTGGTACAGGTTGGTGTACTGTCCGCCGGGCATTTCGTGTAAATACACTTCCGCCGACGACGTGCGTTGCACACCTTCAAACGGGGCGTAGTATTGTCGCACGACTTCCCAGTATTCCGCCGCGGTTTGGAGATCCTCGAAACGCAAGGGACTGGCGCGTCGGGTGAACCGCACGGCTTCGACCAGGGAATTCAGGGTCGGTTGACTGCTGGTGCCCGACAGCGGAGCCATGGCGCCGTCCACGATACTGGCGCCCTCCTCCGCGGCCAAGAGGTAACTGGCTGCTTGCACGCCCGCCTGATCATGCGTGTGGAAATGGATGGGGATGCCGATTTCCTGACGCAAGGCCCGCACCAGTTGCTGGGCAGCATACGGCTTACACAGCCCTGCCATGTCTTTAATCGCTAACAGGTTGGCCCCGCGTTTTTCCAACTCCTTCGCCAGTTGCACAAAATAGCGCAACGAGTACTTCTGCCGATTGGGATTGAGGAAATCGCCAGTGTAGCAGATGGCCGGCTCGCACAACATGCCCGCTTCGCGCACCGCCTCGATGGCCACCTCCAGATTGGGCAACCAGTTACACGCATCAAAAATGCGGAACAAATCAATGCCGGCCTGAGCCGCCTCTTTGACAAACTCGCGCACGACATTGTCGGGATAATTGGCGTAACCCACGGCATTAGAACCCCGCAGGAGCATTTGGAACAGGATGTTCGGAATTCGTTCGCGCAACTGGGCTAGACGTTCCCAGGGACATTCTTTGAGAAAGCGCATCGCTGTGTCGAAGGTGGCTCCGCCCCACATCTCCAGGGAAAACAAGTCAGCCAAACGATGGGCATAAAAGTCGGCGATCTGAAGCATGTCGTAAGTGCGCATGCGGGTGGCCAACAAGGATTGATGCGCGTCGCGAAAGGTGGTGTCGGTGAAAAACAGTTGCTGCTGTTCGAGAATCCACTGACTGAAACGCTCGGGTCCCAATTCGCGGAACACGTCGCGCAAACCGCGGGGATAGTGCGGGGATTCGCGCGGAGGCAGCTGCGGCACCGGTGCGGCTTGTCGCGGTACGCGTTTGCGCCACTCGGCGGTAGTTTTGGCGTCTTTGCCCAGCGTGGGATTACCGTTGACAATGACCTCGGCGATGTAGGTCAACAACTTGGTAGCGCGATCCTGGCGCGGCGGAAAACGATACAGCTCTTGTGTCTCATCGATGAAACGGGTGGTGACCTCGCCCCGCAGCACTGCAGGGTGTGTGACCAGATTGATTAGGAACGGGATGTTCGTCTTCACGCCGCGGACACGAAACTCTTGGAGACAGCGTTCCATGCGCCGCAGGGCATCCTCGAACCGCCGACCGCGAGCGGTCACCTTCACCAGGAGGGAATCATAGAACGGCGTAATCACGGCTCCACTGAAGGCCGTTCCTGCATCTAAACGAATCCCCATCCCGCTGGCAGAACGGTAATGCGAGAGCCGACCGTAATCGGGCAGAAACTTGTTCGCCGGGTCTTCCGTAGTTACACGGCACTGCACTGCAAAGCCGGTAACCTGCACTTGCCTCTGGTCGCCCAGATCAATTTCCGGATGCGATAGCGGATAACCCTGCGCGATGAGAATCTGACATTTGACGATGTCGTAACCTGTTACTTCCTCGGTAACGGTGTGCTCCACCTGAATTCGTGGGTTCACTTCGATGAAATAGAACTGCCCGGTGTCCACATCGTAAAGGAACTCAACGGTCGCGGCGTTGTCTATGCGGACGATGCGTCCAATAGCCAAGGCCGCTTCTAGAATCTGTTGGCGCACTCGCGGATCCAGGTTCGGCGCCGGCGCAATTTCCACGACCTTCTGGTGGCGGCGTTGCAGCGAACAATCGCGTTCGTACAGGTGCACCAGGTTCCCGTGTTGGTCGCCCAGGAGTTGCACTTCAATGTGGCGAGCGCGGCGTACCAGCTTTTCCAGGAACACATCGGGAATGCCGAAGGCGGTGCCTGCCTCACGCTGGGCCTGTTCGAGGGCGTCGGCAAGTTGCGCTTCGTTTTCGACCATGCGCATGCCGCGGCCGCCGCCTCCCATCGCAGCCTTGACCATGACGGGGTAGCCAATCCGCTGGGCTTCGGCTAACGCTTCGGTCAGAGTGTGCACAGGTTTCTCCGTGCCGGGTAAAACGGGCACACCGGCTTGCCGCGCCAGACGCCGGGCTTCCACTTTGTCGCCCAGCTTTTCCAACACTTCGGTGCGCGGTCCGACAAAGATCAAACCTGCGTCCCGCACTGCCTGGGCAAAACGGGGATTCTCTGACAGAAAACCATAACCCGGATGAATAGCGTCCACTTCATGCTGCAACGCGACTGCTACGATGCCATCAATGTCCAGATACGCGCGAATTGGCTCACCCGGCACACCCACCCGATAGGCCTCGTCCGCTTTGAAGCGATGCAAAGCAAAGCGGTCCTCGTGCGAATAGATCGCTACCGTGCGAATCCCCAGTTCGTGAGCCGTGCGAAAGACGCGGATGGCAATCTCACTGCGGTTGGCTACCAGGAGTTTGCGAATCGGTCGTAATTGCATCATACTTCAGTCCCGTCGGCACTCAGCGCCAGCATAAGTATATGCACGAGCCTCTCCTGCGTGGCAGAATCCAGTCGCTCACCACTAAATTCACCAGTGCCCATATCCCGTTATCTGACCCACCTTCCCGCCGCTCGTTTCCTAGCACCTTTCTACCAAGCTTCATGGCCATTATGAATCTAGCAGTTGCTCAAGTGGTCAAGTGCCATAGTTCAACGCCTTGCTTAGTTTTCGCGTCGATTCAGTTGGCACAAGGTAAGTACTGCATAGTTCACATGCTTGCATCAACATTTACCGATACGAATGGTGAGAGATGACGCGATAGGGATCAACCAGTCGGATAGGCGGATAAAACTTGCAGCCCAAGCGATTTTGCATTACGATCGACATAAGAGCCGAAAGAGTTAATCTTTTTCAGCAGTTTCGACAACGGCTGGGCAACAGGTCTGGAGACCGGGACATGGCTATTACCTTCACCTGTAACGGTTGCGGGAAACAACTCTTAGTCAGCGAAACAGTGGCGGGCAAGCGAATCCGATGCCCACTTTGCGGCCATATCGGCGAAGTGCTCGCTCCATCCGCTATGCCAAGCGCCCCACCCAGTCGTGTTCCTACCGGTCAAGGTGTCGCGCCGCCGTTCGTGCCACCAAGTGCCTCGCCCCCAGGGGCGATGCATCCGGGCCATCCCGCGCCGACTGGACCGACCGAGCCTGCTTACCTGGGTCCACCGGCCGACGTACCCACAACCGATCGAAAACCCCGGCGAGATCGGCAATTTTGGTATGCGATGGCCGCCCTAGCCATTGCCTTGATTCTTATTCTCGAAATTGTTGGGCTATGGTATTTGCTGGAAACTATGCATCCTTTACGACGGGCTAACTTTGAAGGGTTCGTTCCGCTTCTATATGTCCTAATACTAACGCAGGTGCTATGTTTCGGTGCTAGTGTTATTACAGGGTCGGCAGTACTTCGCATAGCGATCCTTGTCCATAAGAAGTTGTGGTCCGCCTCCGCCGAGCCGCCAAAAGAGGCCGTCCCGGAACCGAAGTTTACCGAGGGGATGTTGGTGACGGGCATTGTTCATCTGGTAGTAATCACCTTGGTCTTAGTGGTTGCGATCATATGCTTTGGCTTTCTGGGGGCCACACTCGCTTCCGGAATGTACGTGTTCTTACCTGTTGTATTTGCCCTACTTGCTTACACGCCGATTGCCATCGTCTTTATCACTGGACACATTTTCGCGGATTTCTTGCCTACGAGAAAAAACCAAGGATGTTGGCTCGCGTTCTTATACTGGATCTTATTGCTTTTCGTTTACTTGCTAGTGGGTTCCCCTCTTGTTTTTATGTCGAGAGCTGGTTTCTAATAAGTTAATCTCAACGTGGCATCTGTCTAGCATTGAAGTAATCGCAATTGGCAGAAGCTGATCAAGGGGCCATAACGCCTTGCCAAGTCGGGTCGGGACGGTGAGTTATAATCAGAAATAACAAGATTACCCTCTGCATCGAGATGTTGGACTGAGCAACCAAAATGTGAAAAATTCGGCGATGGTCTTGACGAAGTGAGGAGCGTTCGTTAGTTTGAATATTGAAGAAATTGCTGGTGGGATGAATTCGTCATCCGAGTAGCTTAGACGTGCTTCGACGACATTCGGAATTGACGGGGCGGAAAACAGCGTAAGTTCCCTGAAGAAACTTGTCGTGTTTGCGGGCAGTGCCGAAGCAGTCAAGGAACTGCCCGATAGCGCTCCTGGGAGCGTTTGCACCTCTGGTGAGGGCCCTGGTCTTCAAAACCAGTGGGCGCATTGAAGAAGTGCGCCAGTGGGTTCGATTCCCATACGCTCCCGCCATTTCTGAGCCCTTGGCCGGCTCAGTGTCGTAACACGGTCGCCTGCCGACGCTGGTCAAGCGCGGCTTTGTGAAAGTAAATAGTGGCAACTGCGAACCTGCTATGCGCTTGGCAGTACACCCAGCCAAGATAGCATTTTAGACTCATGGGGTCCATCCAAGAAGCTCCTGAGGCACCTTCGCCTGCGGATATCCAACCAACGGAGATACGTATCTTTTACGAGCCGACCGTCTACCTGGTCGCTCGTCAGACAATTTCGGAAGAAGAACTGGAGCGTTTCCTGACCGAGCACGGCTTCAATTGGCAGAGCGACACGGAGGTAGCAGCAGAACGGCTGGTGGAAACCGCAGGACGCCTGTGCTATATGAGCTTTGCCCGACCGCGACCGGGTGGTAATGCTGCGTACCTGCGCCACATTCTCGAGGCAGGGCACGGCTCAGTGCTGGAACATGCGGTGTGGAGCTTTCTCTTCGTCGGCGTGAGCCGCGCCTTGACTCATGAACTGGTGCGCCACCGCGCCGGCTTTGGCTATTCGCAACTGAGCCAGCGTTATGTAGACGAATCGGTCGCCGAATACGTGGAACCAAAAGTCATTGCGGAAGACCCGGAACTGCACCAACTCTGGGTCGAGACTATTGCCAGGACGCATCAGGCTTATGTACAATTGGCGAGGAAACTGCTGGAGAAATTTCGCGATGAACCAGATGGCACGCTGCGACGTAAATTAGCTAGGCAGGCAGCCCGCAGCGTGTTACCGAATGCCACGGAAACAAAAATCTTCGTTACGGCCAATGCCCGTGCTTGGCGACATTTTATCGAGATGCGTGCCAGTCGCTGGGCAGACGTAGAAATTCGGCAGCTAGCCGTCAAGGTGTTGCGCATCTTGCAGCAGGAAGCGCCGCACCTGTTCGGCGATTATGAACTGCGAGCTTTGCCCGATGGCACTTATGAAGCCATCACCATGTATCGCAAAGTGTAACTTGGGAGTTGAGGATTAGACTGGCAGTACCTTGGAGCCAGTTTGATCCCCCCCGTGAGATGAGGTGAAGTGAGGAGTCCTATGAGCACCACAATGCCTGAAGTGTTGGAACAGATTCAAGAGGGCATCCTGGAGATGCACCCGAAGGGCTTCGGCTTCCTGCGCCAGCCAGGTCGGCGTCTGGAAGGGAGCACCGGGGATGTATATGTGCCTGCGCCGCTGATCATCAAGTATGGCCTGCGCGAAGGGATGTGGGTGGCCGGCAAATTGATGGAAGGCAACGGCGTGGGTCCCCGATTGGCCACTGTGGAAGCCATCGAAGGGCAACCGCCCGAGTTGCTCCGACGTCGTGATTTCGACAAACTCACGCCCATCGATCCGAACTTCTGGCTGCGCCTGGAAACCGGGCCTCAACCGTTGACTACTCGCGTCATTGACTTGCTCTGCCCCATCGGCAAAGGGCAGCGCGGTTTGATCGTGGCGCCGCCACGTTCCGGGAAAACTATTCTCCTGCAACACATTGCCCAGGCCGTGGCCAAGAATTATCCCGACGTCAAAGTCATGGTGTTACTGGTGGACGAACGGCCTGAAGAAGTTACCGAAATGAAGCGTTCGATTCCGGGCGACGTCTTTGCCTCGAGCAATGACAATCGCTCCGCCGAGCATATTCGCCTGGCCGAGATGGTCTTCGAGCGGGCCAAGCGTTTGGCCGAAATGGGTTATGATGTCTTCCTGCTCCTGGACAGCCTGACGCGCTTGTCCCGAGCTTACAACAAGCAGATTGACTCGGGCGGCAAGATTATGTCCGGTGGTCTGGACGTACGCGCCCTCGAAGTGCCGCGTCGGCTCTTCGGCACAGCGCGGGCGTTTGAGGAAGGCGGCTCGCTCACGGTCATCGCCACCTGCCTGGTCGAGACCGGCTCCCGCATGGACGACATCATCTTTGAGGAATTCAAGGGTACGGGCAACCTCGAAATCGTGCTCGACCGCAAACTGGCCGAGCGTCGGGTATTCCCGGCCATCAGTATTCCGCAATCAGGCACGCGCAAGGAAGAGCGCCTCTTCCCGCCGCAAATGTACCAGCAAATTGTGCTGCTGCGGCGTGCCTTGTCGGCGATGAAGCCTGT
>JANWVZ010000141.1 GCA_025056555.1 Gemmatales bacterium
CCCTGCGGCGCGATGTTTGTCGTTCATAATGCAGGCAAAGCGAACCAGGCGTTCGCCTGCCGGGCCGATACATGCGATTCGCACATTGGGTAGTCCCAGTTCGTTGCGGATACCGTCTTCAGTTTCGCTTACCGTTTTGCCCCAGAATGCTTGGGCATCACGAATTTCCACGCGGTCATCGTCAATGAACACATACACCGGCTGCGGTGCCCGACCCTCCAGTAGCAAAAGATCGTAACCGGCAAAACGAAGCGCTGGTCCCCAGTGCCCCCCGGAATTCGACGTCGTAATAGCGCCCGTGAGGTAGCCCTTAGTAACCACCATGTAGCGTGCACCGCACGGCGCTGGTGTGCCGGTCAGGGGGCCGGTAGCAAAAATCAGTTTGTTGGCGGGACTGACCGGGTCGACCTTGGGGTCGAGTTCCTCCCACAGATAGCGGTCGGCCACGCCGCGACCGCCGATATATTGACGTAACCACGGTTCGGGGATGTCCTCCACCCGCCAAGTTCCCGTGGTCAGATTAATGCGAAGCAGCTTACCATGCCAGCCATACATGAGATTGTCTCCGCTAGATGTTTTCTTGCTTCGAGAAGTCTAATAATGACATGCTTCGTTCACCCAAGTGAAACTGAACAGACCTAAGCCGTGGACGCGACCGCTTCGCGGTGTCGCTGCGAGGTAGTCTGTCCCCAGGGTTCAAACCAGGGAGCCACGCGATCGAGCTCTTTCCATTCAATCGCCATAGTTGGACATGCCACAGCACAAGCCGGCTGTCCGCCACATAAGTTGCACTTGGCTGCCTTGCCTGACTGCGGCAGCGTAAAGACAGTGCCAAACGGACAGGCGATGGAACACAGGTGGCAGCCGACGCACACTTGTTCCAGGATGATCTTGGCCCCGGTTTGTTCGTCCACCGCGATAGCATTCACGGGGCAAGCAGTCATGCACCAGGCTTCCTGGCATTGCACACAGGTATAGGGAGCATAACTGGCTTCCTCGTCGAAGATGTGCACGCGGATCATTGAGTACGCAGGGGCAAAGGTGCCCGTCTGAACGAACGAACAGGCCAACTCACATTGCATGCATCCCGTGCAGCGATTGGGCACTATCATCAGGGCTTTCGTCATGGCTCAGCTCTCCGTGGGCTTAGATTAGTTGCCATTATACTGATCATGAACGACTCTTCGACCAGTACCGCCGGAGCGGCTTGAGGCGTAGGATTGTTTGAACATGAGAAAATGTGAGGAACTTTCGATGCCGCCGGACCATCCGCCCAGCCGAATGTGGCCCTGTTTGTTGCTGCTGGCACTCAGTACAGGCTGCGGTCTAGCGGAATATGAAGCCCGTGCGCGGCGGACGCTGGAACGCCTTCAGCAACACGACGCGGACGACGCCTTGCTCGGGGAACCGATTTACTTATCCAGCGAGCTGCCGATTTTCTTGCGTCTGCCACGCGAAATCGCCCATCACCCCACGGGGCAATCGCAGGTACAGCTATTGGCGCATTATCCGTGTGTCCACGCGGCGGACAAGTTAGCCGTCCTGGAGGCTCATGTCGGTTTCATTGCCGCACAAGAGATCGAAGTGCCCGACATCCTCCTGGGCCGACTTCTCGATGAGTTGCAAAGTTCTAGTGGCGGCGCGCTGGAACCGGTCAACACCGACGCCAAAACCCTGGAAGTGCAACGCTCCTGGGAGAGTCCCCAATTATTGGAAGCCAACCGGCGAGTACGTTATCGTAGCTGGTTTTACCACGCAGCGACGGAGGTTCCCCGTAGTGCCCAGGGCCAGCCCTTGCCGCTCCCCGACGGGTTCCCTGTTAGTTACCGTTACGAAATTTACATGCACTACATTGAGGCCAGTCAGGACATCCCACGTGCGGGGCACGTGGTGATTGTGTTCCGCCAACTGGACACAGCCAGCACGCGCAAGCGTTGGGAACAAGTCGTGGCCAGCCGTGGCGAGCAGCGCGAATCCCTGGATCGTTCCGAGCCCCCTGAGTCCCCGCCGCAGCCGGCTCCATCCAACACGGATCCGACCGCGCCCAGCACCAATCCCACGGGAGCTACTGCGCCCACCAATCCAACTTCGACTACCCAACCTGCGCCGCAGTCACCGCAAGAAATATTCCGTTGGCTTCCCGAGGTGGATGATAAACGTCTGGAGCTTGCCAAACAAGCGGCCTTGGCCAGTTTGCGCGTGGGAGAGGCTGCGCGTCAGCGCTTGGCCTGCTTCGGCCGATGATGCTCTTTTACGCTGAGAACAGTCTCAGACCGTGGACTAGACCATGTCCCAATCTGTCGAGCCTGACAAGAAAAGGTCGCTCCCTGCCCAGGTAAGCGAGGTCTTGGCGCGTTTTGGCGTAGGTACGGGACCAATCTTAGTCGCAATCTCAGGTGGACCGGACAGCACGGCACTCCTCTTGGCTTTGGTCGAGATTCTGGGCCACACTCAGGTGCGAGCGGCTCATTTGAACCATCAACTTCGCGGGGCGGAGAGCGATGCCGATGAGCAATTTGTCAGCGGTTTATGTGAGCGACTGCACGTGCCGTTGCGTGTCGAGCGTCAGAACGTGGCACTGTATGCCCGCCAGGCTGGTGCGAATCTCGAGGACTTCGCTCGCCAATTGCGTTACGACTGGTTAGCCCGAATCGCGCGGCAATATCAGGTCCCGTGGGTAGCCACAGGACACACCGCTAACGATCAGGCCGAGACGGTGTTGTTTCGCTTGCTTCGAGGGAGCGGACTGCGGGGCTTACGGGGCATCGCCTGGTGCCGTCCTTTGGCGCAGGGTATCCAATTACTTCGACCCCTTTTGGCCGTGACGCGCGAAGAGGTGAATGACTATCTCCAGGCGCAAGGCGTCTCGGCTCGACAAGACAGCAGTAATCTCGACCTGAGCCGTACACGCAATCGCATCCGTTGGCAGTTATTACCGCTGTTACAAGGCAAATATAATCCTCAGGTGATCATGCACCTGTGTCAATTGGCCGACCAGGTCAGGGAATGGTACGCGTGGATGGAACGCCAAGCGGCCGCATTACTGGAGCGAATGGAGTTACCGCGCTGGGCCGGACAAGTGGTGCTCGATGCCGGTAAGACGAAAACCGCCGACCCGGTGCTGCTCCGCCAAGCCTTGTTGTTACTCTGGCAGCGAGAAGGTTGGCCATGCGGCAAAATGACCGCGCGCCATTGGCAACATTTGGCCGAGTTCTTGCAGAGTGAAGGGCACCAATTTGATCTGCCCGATGGCCTCAAGGTACGACGTCGTCTTCATACCTGGGTTTTCCGCCGTCATAACGAAGCACATTTTCCCTAACAGGTTTCATAGAATCTCAGGGAAACTGCGACGCTTCGATCGAGCGTTTTCGTCAGTCCTTGATGAAGGCCGCATAGCATGCTGCCGTGGGAACGCGAGGAGAGTCCTGTGTGGAAAAACTTATGGGCGCCGTGGCGGTTGGCTTATGTCGTACAAGACCGCAAAACTGACCCCGGCTGCTTCATCTGTGAAGGTCTAGCTCAGCAAGACGACCGCACCAATCTCATCGCTCTCCGCACTTCCCATTGTGTCGTAGTCCTGAACCGATATCCATACAACAACGGCCATCTGCTCGTTGCGCCCCAAGCACACAAAGCATCCTTAGACCAACTCAACGCCGATGAGATACTCGATACTCAACGCACGCTGAGCCGTATGCTACAGGCATTGCAAGCGCTAATGAAACCCGACGGCTATAACATCGGCCTGAACCTGGGACGCGTCGCGGGGGCTGGTTTACCCGGCCATCTACACTGGCACGTCGTGCCGCGCTGGGAAGGTGACACCAACTTCATGCCCGTCCTGGCCGAGGTCAAGGTGATCGTTCAAAGTCTCGAAGCATTTTATGATTTACTCACGGATTACCTTCGCAAGCAGGAAAGTTGACGAACATGAGCCATTCCTCTTTTTCACATAGCACGCTTGAACCCCCTGAGAGGGCTAACGAGCGTGAACTAGCCCGAGCTTGGCCTGAATGGGAACCTTCAGATAATGTGCCCCGCACGGGCTACGATCCGTTCGAGTGGGAGGAGCGGTTCTTAGTGCCCTATGCCATGCGGACGCGGCTGAGCCGAGGCCGATTGCACGATGAACCGGAGCATCCGTATCGCACGTTATATCAGCGCGACCGCGACCGAATTATCCACAGTGCAGCTTTTCGCCGACTCATGTACAAGACGCAGGTCCTGGTCAACCATTACAGTGACCAGCACCGCACGCGCCTGACCCATACCTTAGAAGTAGCCCAAATCAGCCGCACTTTGGCCCGACAATTGCGCCTGAACGAGGACTTGACCGAAGCCATCGCGTTAGCTCATGATCTGGGCCATCCACCTTTCGGTCATGCGGGAGAAACGGCACTAGACGAGTGCATGGCGGAACACGGGGGGTTTGAACACAATCGCCACGGCCTGCGGCTGGTACAGTTTCTCGAGCGGCGTTATCCCAGATTTCCAGGGCTCAATCTGACGTGGGAAGTGCTCGAATCGCTGTCGTATCACAGCAAGCGTCCTGATGCCCCAGAAGTGAAACGTTTTCGCACGCATGCTCAGCCGTTCTTGGAAGCACAAATTGTCGATGCCGCGGATAGCCTAGCTTATGACACGCACGACTTGGACGACGCCTTGCAGTTAGGACTGATTAGCCTCGAGGAAGTGCGGGCCGTGCCCTTTTGCCGACTAGCCGAGGAACGTATGCGCCAACGTTATGGCCAAGTTGGCGACGAAGATTACCCCGCGGCTCTGGTACGCACCTTGATCGACTGGCAAGTCGAAGACCTGTTATGGCACACCCGACAACGCTTGGCCAGTTTTCGCATCCGCACCGTCGAAGACGTTCGCCGTGCCCCCGAGCCGATCGTTCAGCCGAGCCCTGAGATTGCACATCTGAAAGCACAATTGGAGGATTTCCTGCGGGAACGCGTTTACCACCATTATCGCGTGCAACGGATGACCACAAAAGCGAAGCGATTTTTGCGGCGACTGTTCAAAGCCTATCGAAGAGTGCCTGGAATGTTACCGCCCTTCTTTTACCGGCGCATCGCCACCGAAGGACTGGAGCAGACCATCTGCGATTATCTGGCGAGCATGACCGACCGCTTTGCCCACGATGAGTACTTAAGACTGTTCCATCCATATCAGCGCGAGTAAAGTTATTTATACGGACAAAAGACGCCCCTCCTGCGTCTAAAGTGTAAAGGCGTCGGCCCCAGGCCGGCGTCCTAGCCATCCAATTGCGAAGCGGCACGGAGAGCGTCGTCAGGCCGGGACATGCGACGCTCCGGGACAAACCAGGTTACCCAGCCGATTACCCTGACGGCTGGCTCCAGGGAGGATTCGACGTATGTTACTCAACATTCTGCGCGGTGTTTACGTGGCCATGATCATTGGTGTGGCTACGGGCTTGGCGATTCAATCGGGGAGCTGGCTCCCCTCTGAATCGAGCTGGTCACTTTACGTCCTATGGGCGATCTTTGCAGCGATTCTGCTCATCGGCTTGTCCGTAGTCTTTCTAGACGTCTTCATTCCGAAAAAAGACATTACCACCTTTTCGGCCGTTTATCTGGGCCTTTTGGTCGGACTGTCTCTGGCATACCTGCTCAGCAGTGGCCTGAGGCCCATCCTGGAACCCAATCTGAATCAGCAGGTTTGGGGTCTCATCCAATTGTTCCTGGCATTTCTCTTTTGTTATCTATGCGTCAGCACCTTATTGCAAACCAAGAATGATTTTCGCTTCATCATTCCCTATGTCGAATTCAGTCGACAAGTCAAAGGCCCCAAACCATTGCTGCTGGACACCAGCGTCATCATTGACGGCCGCATTGCCGACATCGCTGAGACGCGGATCCTGGATTGCCAAATGATCGTTCCGCGTTTCGTCCTGCGGGAACTACAGAACATTGCCGACGCGAATGATCCCCTACGGCGGAAACGGGGACGACGGGGCTTGGACATTCTAAAACGGTTGCAGACAAATCCACACATCGAGGTGCAGGTCCTGGAAAGTGACCCGCCCGAGTTAGCCGATATTGACGATGTGGACCAGCGACTAGTGCGTCTGGCCAAGCATCTGGGCGCGCGGATCATCACCACCGATTTCAGCCTGAACAAGATCGCCCAGGTGGAAGGGGTGGAAGTCGTCAACATGAACGACTTGGCCAACGCCGTACGGGTCGCCGCTCTGCCGGGCGAAACTCTCCACATTCGCCTGATTCGCCCCGGCGAACAACCGGGTCAGGCCGTGGGTTGGCTCGAAGATGGCACTATGGTCGTCGCTGAGCAAGGACGGTCGTATATCGGCCAAGAAGTAACCATCACAGTGACCAGCGTGCATCAGAGCCCAGCCGGACGCATGATCTTTGGCCGCGTCGAACGTCCCGCTCCCACGACTTCCCAGCCTGTCGAATCAACGCCCTCTCGATAACTTTCCATAACCCACGGCACCTGCTTAGCGGCCGCTAACTCCGCCGCGCTCGGAGCGAGCTGATGCATGGAGGCATGCCATGATGTGGAAACCCTGGCCCGTGTTCCTGGCGACTGTGGTTAGTTTCTTCGCTGCCATGAGCAGCCGATTGCTGACCCCGTTGATCCAAGCCCAAGACAAAACCGGGCTGGTCAAGCCTAATGTCTCGCAAGGCGATCTCCCTCTGGTTGAGAAGGTCATCGCCGCTCGAAAGCAATACCAGCAAGCTCTGGAACAGCTCCGTGAACACTATCTGCGCACCGGCGATGTCGAACGCCAGCAGTGGGTCGAGGAAGAACTGATCGGTTTCCATCGCATTACCAAACGCGCTTATATTCTCGAACTGGATGTACCGCCCCCAAGCCTCAAACCCGAACACAACATCCCCGAAGCTAATGAGCTTTTTCGCCGCGCTATGCAATTCAAAGGTCGCGGCTACGGCCAGGAGTACGAAGACAATATGCGCCGCGCTGAACTGCTGTTACAACAGTTACTGACTTATTACCCGCAAAGCGATAAGATTGACGATGCCGCTTACCAGCTGGGCGAAATCTACGAAAACCGACCCTTCCGCCAATACCGCCGCGCTGCCTGGTATTACGAACGCAGTTTCCAGTGGAATCCCAACACCAGTAACGATGCTCGGCTCCGGGCCGCTCGGATTTATGACCGAATCCTGCAGGAACGGGGCAAGGCGATTCAACTTTATCGGGAGGTAATCAACTACGACGCCGACCCCCAACGCGTGGAAGAAGCCCGCCGTCGCCTCAAGGAACTTAGCGGCAACAGCCAGTGAAGTCTGATCATCGCATCCATCAGCGGGTACCAACCAAGCATCGCCCTCAAGGAAGACAACGGGAAAAGCCAGCGAGTCCTGTCTTGCGGCCAATTTCAATCATCTGACCAAAAAACCTCAAAAAGCCAGGGGCAAGAGCCAGCGGGCAATCCATATCAGTCGCACGCCAAAGCCGCTAGCTCCTGGTCAAGCTCACCGCCGGTCCATCACTCTGAGTTGGAGTTCGAAGATTTTCGCGCTTCCATCTGGCCCACTGGCATGCCTGTTTAGGAATGTAGGAGTCTACCTGAGCAGAACGCGGTTATGAATTCAGGGCTGAACCGGAAGGTTGGCAGCGCCGACTCCATGCTCCCAGCATCCCCTCTCGACGGCAAACCTCTCGCGCCACTTCCACAGGCTGAAAGGTGAAGCGATACGAAAACTCATAGCCGCGGTTGGCCTCCGATGGGTCACTGGCTAGGAAGCGCAACCGAGCAGATAAGAAAAAGACGATTGCCGTTGCTAACGTGGAAAAGCCGAACATATTTCTCCCAGCTGTTAGGCCCGGCGGCCTGGTGGTAAAGCTCACGGTAGGTCTGTCTGAGGACATGATCTCCTATGCGTATCAGCCGGAGAAAGGCAAGTGGCTTGTAGAGATCGAGCCAATTGACTAACGTAGGAAATCTGCCAGTGTTGGAAAGTATCGATCAGCGAGTCCCGAATTCGAGATTATAAACTTCAAGTGTGACGGACTGAAGCAGGCCGTGTGGCGAGGTCATGCCGAGTTAAACCAAGACCATGACCCAGCCAACGGCAAACTTAGGGTGATCGGATTTCTAGCGGCAGCGGAGTACGTTGAGAAAAGCCCGTTTAGGAGATCGAGTTACTGTTCTCAGGATAATCGGACTTATAGCGGTAGAGGATCCCGGCCACGAACGAACGTTCAGCGGAGTCGAAATTGGTCGTCCCTCGCTGGTGGTTGGGCCGAGTGTTGTCTTGGACAACGAAACCATGCCTCGGCATGACAAGTGTACGCTTGAGCCAGACCTCACTTGGTTAGGAGCTGTGAGCGCCAACTATTATCCTGGTTCTATTGCTGTGGAAACCGTATAGCAAGTGTGGCTTGAGGTCGTCGAAAATCCGTGACGCTAGTTTTCGCCTTCACTCAGTCCTGGCACAGGATTCGGCCACTCTTACCTCGCGAATCCGCCTTCGTCCGACCTCAACGACGACGCCATGTTGACCCTGTCCAACCCGGATCAATCGGGTCCGTCCAGGTTACTGCCACAGCACTGGTTCCAGTTGGTCCCGTCTTTTTCGGCGCGAGCAAGCGACTTTCAGGATATGTCACTTATGGTAGCGTGCCACCTCGCTCAGGTTCATCGGCCTCCCTATCGCTTAAGACGTCGCAACAACCAGACAAATCTACTTCAAAGCCCGACAGGATAACCGCTGGCTGCGCAGTTTGGGCCCGTAACAGCCACACACATCTCTGCTTCAACGTCCGACCCCCCATGGCCGTCCTGCAAAGGAGTACCTGGATGCCCCTGCAACAGGGTTGCTGCAACGCCTCGAGAGGACGGAAGCCCTCCGTCCTGCGGAGAAGTACCTGGACATCACTACAACAGCAGTGCAACCTCGGATGCAACGCCAGCACAATTATTCTTCCGTTAGTAGCGGAGAGCCTCACACCCAAGTAGTTGATATAGCTCCAAGGGACACGGGCAGTGCCCCAATAAACCCCCGCGGGAAAATCCATGCGTTAGTGAACTGATGGAGAGAATGGGAAATACGGAGCATAGACTTACCAACAAACCCCCACGGGAAGATCAGGGCTCCAGCGAACGGTCGCCACCATCGTTTACCTTAGGGAGTCGCAGAACACCCCTGTAAGGTGCACAGCGCATTGCCTAAGGTCAAGGCAATGCGTTCACCTGCATGTTTTTTGGTTCTGTTACCTGCGTCGTCAGGCGCACACCGCGGTTTCCAAAGCCCAGGCAATGCCGTCGCCTGCATGTCTCTCGCTTTCCCACCCTGTCTTTAGATGCACGGGGCGATACCGGTCGTTCAGGCGACAGGCTCCACTTACTTGCGCAGCTGGCACATCGCAATGAGAACGCGCAGGGTATGCC
>JANWVZ010000142.1 GCA_025056555.1 Gemmatales bacterium
CGATGAACCAGGACTGAGAAGGGCGGTCGCAAGGTACCACGGTCCGAGCGCTGTCCCAGCAGTTTCGCACATTGATTAACGGCCTGCTCAAACTGAGCAGGCCCAACGGTACCACGGTCCGAGCGCTGTCCCAGCAGTTTCGCACCCTGACCAACAAAAGGCCGTGCGGCGGAGTCGCAAGGTGCCAGTATCCGGGCGCTATCCCAGCGGGGTTTCGCGACCGGCTTGCCCTGGGCGATAGTGGTCCTTTTCATGAGAGAGTCGCCGACTTGTTTGTGCGTGGGGGCAGTTTGGCCATGCCCTGACCAAAGCACTTTTAGCTCATGGTCTAACCCGATGACAGTCAATAGGCTCCTGGCAGGACAGATTTTCGCACTAATTTTGTCAACACGAAGACATATCGCCCTGACAGCGTCCTGCTTTTTCGACGAAGCCAACCGTCCCTAAGCCGCACCGTCGTGGAGACAATCCGTTCCAGCGACGAGCCCGCATCAGTTGTTCAGGCCCGATGCAAGCGTGTTTGACTCGAAACACGCCCCTCAGCATTACCAGTCCCAGGTTAGTCCTGGTCGAGGTCCAGCGGAATACCCAGGTGGCTGAAGCAACGCCAGATCGCTGGCGGTGCCGTAACAAAGACAACCTGTTCGTGTCGTACCGGATGCTCGAACGCCAAAGAGTAAGCATGCAGGGCAATGGCCGGGCCGAAGCCATGCCGTGAGCCGTATTTCCTATCGCCGTAAATCGGATGACCGCGATCAGCCAGTTGGGCACGCAGCTGATGGGTGCGCCCAGTCTGGGGGCGCAGCTCCAGCCAACTCAAGCCACGTCCCACTGCTTTGCGTTCATAGTACAAGAGGGCTAATCGGCTGCCGGCCCGATCTTCGCTCTCCACGCGAACGTACCCTCGCTGCTTGTCTTTCTGCAACCAATGCTGTAAGGTACCTCGCTGATCGGGAAAAATCCCCTCGACCACGGCCCAATAGATTTTTTTCACCTTCCCAGTGCGGAATTGTTCGGTCAACCGCCGTGCCGCCTTACTTGTCCGCGCCAGCACCATGACTCCGGAAACTGGCTTATCCAGGCGATGGACAAGTCCGACGTAAACCCGTCCTGGCTTCCCATACTTATGGCGCAGGTAGGCCTGAGCCCAACGATGTACGCTGGAGTGGGTTCCCGTACCGGTCAGGGTTGCCAAACCGGGCGGCTTGGCGACCACGAGCAGGTGATTATCTTCATACAGAACAGTGCAAATCTGCTCATGCACGGTCGGACTCACAATCGGAGGGACCGGTTTCGGATCTCTGCGACCCTGAAGGGTGGGACTGCGTGGCCTCGGACTCCAGTAAGTTGTCGCGAAACGGGTCAGGATGGTTGTCAAATCGCTCCAAATCCCGGTCCGTCCAGCCGAAATGATGCGCCAATTCGTGAACTACGGTCTTACGAATTTCTGTACGCAGTTGCTTCGGGTCCGGAAAATCGCGTTCGAGCGGCTGCTTGTAAATAACAATGCGATGGGGCATGGAGTGAAAGTCAAGCGGCTCACTCCAGATGCCAGGAAACATTGGCTCAAACAAACCGTAGATGGTTTCTCCGGCGGCAATTTCCTCCTCGCTCAAGCCCACCGCACGAAGCACCTCGCGACTCGGTTTCTCCTCAACGTCCACAACGACATTGTCGAGATGGCGACGAATAAGCTCCGGCAGCGTGTTCAAGACCTGCTCTACGATGCCGCAGAACTCCTCCCAGCTCATGCGCGTTCGATGGCTTGCCATGTTCACTTCGACCATAACCTGGACTTCACTATTATGATAAGACGGTCTGCTTTCTGTACGAAGATGGAGCTGGGATCGTGCCAGTGGATTTCACTCACGCCGGCTATTTCTGGTCAAGCAATCCATGTCTGTATGACCCCGAATCGCTCCGCGACCAACGCTACTATTATTTTCTGCCCAACCCGTTTGGTTTGCTGCAATTGTGCTGGACGAGTGGTGGTCTGCAATCGGTCTGCTGGTGTGAGCGTGAGCCGAGACTGGCCCCTGCCACGGTCCTCTTTCCGCGCTGGTTGGACAGGGCGGTTGCTTACTTGCAACACTATTTTCGTGGCGGTCGCATTCGCCTTCGAGGAGTGCCGTTCGACTGGTCTGGGATCCGTCCCTTTCAGCGGCAGGTGTTACAGGCGTGTCGCCGCATTCCCATGGGCCAAACTATTACCTATCGCGACTTAGCCCGCCGAATCGGCCAGGCAACAGCAGTGCGGGCCGTGGCTCGCGCTTTGGCCGCCAACCCCTGGACGATCCTCATCCCCTGTCACCGCGTGATACGCCACGACGGTAGCCTGGGCGGATACTCAGCCCCCGGTGGTACCTCTCTGAAACAGAAACTCCTGGCTTTCGAGTATCAAGCCTGCCGGCAAGCCAGCATGAGTACCTCGGGCAGACCCGCTAGATTCCTGCAGCCGCACTACCTCGCTTCTTAGCTCGTCCGCGGGCTTCCAAAACAGCACCTTGGAGGCCTTCACTTCCGTGGGCCAAGCCCGATAGAAAACTCGGATGATGGCAAATATCTGGTACGCACGTAAAGTAGCTTGGCAAAGGGTTCTTTCTTTTCCACTGAGCGACCCATGAGCGATATCCTGGAACAAATTGTCGCTCACAAACAGCGCGAACTGATGCACAAGCGTGCCAACATCTCCTGGCCGAACTTAGTGCGTCAAGCTGAAGGCAGCACGCCACCGCGGGGTTTTCGTCGCGCCTTAGCGGAACCGCCCGGCGTGCAAATCATCGCCGAGGTCAAACGCGCCTCGCCCTCTGCCGGAATGATCCAACCCCAGGCCGATGCTCTGACTCAAGCCCGACTTTATGCCCAGGGCGGAGCGGCCTGTCTGAGCGTGCTTACGGACGAACATTACTTTCACGGCTCGTTGCACGACCTGGAGGTCATCTCCTCCGCCGTTTCTCTGCCTGTGTTGCGCAAGGACTTTGTTCTGGATGTTTTTCAGGTCGTTGAAGCCCGCGCCGCGGGGGCCGACGCAGTGTTGCTTATTGCCGAAATCCTGGATGACAAATGTCTGCGGAGGCTGTTCGCAGAAATTCGGAATTGGGGCATGGACGCGCTAGTGGAGTTTTACTTACCGGAAAACCTGCCCCGTGTATTGGATCTTGGTGCTGACTTAGTGGGGATTAACAATCGCAACTTACGTACTTTCCAGACTAATCTGGAGCACTCTCTCAAGCTGGCTCGCTCTATACCTAATCATGTCTGCTTAGTAAGCGAAAGCGGCATCCGCAATCGTGAAGATATTGTCAAGCTCGCGCGAGCTGGCGTGAAGGCCGTGCTCATCGGCGAAACACTGATGCGCTCCGCAGATCCAGTGCTGACACTGCGCGAACTGACAGGCCATCACTCAGCTCACTAAAATAACTATGCTCCAGTCTAATTACGTCCGCGTCGCGATTCATGATGACTAACCTGTTTATATCAGGTTGCACTATTGTGCCTTAATCAAGCTATATTAAGCCTTGCTTGTCCTTATCTGCACTATTCTGCGTAATCTCTAATTTGTGTTCCATTAGATCATTCTGCCTTACAGCGAACCAGCCAGTGGAACCTGGCGAGATTTCCCAATGCGATAGCAGTCTTGCAGCTTACTTCAGGGCACCACCGCAGCGAAATCGCGGACTATGCGGATGGCACAGTTTAAATAGCTCTTCAGGTCCATACGGACCCCCGTTACAGCAACGAAATCGCGGGCTATGCGGATGACACAGAGCGGACTGGAGCCAAGCCGGTTGTCACGAGAAGAATTTAAATAAGAGCATCCATCCGTCTGGAAATTCCTTGAAATTGTCAATCACGGCCAAGTCAATACTTCTCGACCTCTCTATGTATAGTCTTCAGGTAAGTTTCTGCGTACCGATTCCGTGGAGTGCTCATATAACAAGTGCACATGTGCAGGTTACCAGAGTAGTTTCAAGCAGCTACACGTTCTTGCGAACTGCCATGTGGCTCAGCAGGAGTGAAGCATCGTTCGTGTCTGGCCAGGAATTCTAAGAAGCGTCTGGAATAGCAGGAGCGGCGAGTCGTTGTTGCATCACAGCGACAGCTTGGGGATTGATGTCCACTAAGATCCAATGGCGTCCAAGGCGCCGGGCCACAGCACCCGTGGTGCCGCTACCGGCGAAGTAGTCCACCACTAAGTCACCGGGACGGCTTGCTGCGCGGATAATGCGCTCTAACAATTTCTCGGGTTTCTGTGTGGGATAACCGGTGCGTTCTCGAGCGTTGGTCGGTACAATGGTAATCCACCAGACATCGGTAGGTAATTTGCCGCGTGCTGCCTTGTCGGGACTGACCAGGTTCGGGGCCATATAGGGAATGCGCTCGATTTCCTCGACATTGAAGGTCCAGATGTCCGACTTGGCATACCACAGGATATTATCATGCTTTGGGGGAAAACGGTCGCGGGGCCGACCTCCGTAATCATAGGCCCAGATGATTTCGTTGATAAAACGCTCTGCCCCGAACACGTCATCCAGGATCCCTCGCGCATAATGCACGATGCGAGGATCCACATGCAGGAAGAAACTGCCCGTCGGTTTCAGAATACGCCAGCCCTCAAGAATCCGCTGATATAAGAAGTCTAAGTATTCCTCCAGCGGCATGTTGTCGGAATAACTCAAGTCGGAAACTATCTGATACTTATATTGCCTGCCACTGAATCCCCGGCGTAGTAAGGCACCGCGGCCGAGTCGGATGGTCTGGAGGCGGCGGGTTTGTCCTGTATTGAAAGGCGGATCTATATAAATCAGGTCCGCAAATCCCTCGGGCCAATGGCGCAGCACCTCTAAACAATCTCCGAAGTATATCCTATCGTACTGTGGTAAGCTCTGGGACATATCGCTCGACTCCGGCAGGGATTACTTCGGCGGGGCACGTAAATCCCAGACGCGCACGGTACCGTCCATGCCGGCCGAAACCAGGCGCGTTCCTTGATCGATCAGTGCCAGAGCCTGTACCCAGGATTGATGGCCTTCCAGAGTGCGCAGTAACTGACCATTCGCCATATTCCAGAGGCGGATGGTCCGATCGCGACTGGCGGATATGAGTACCTGCCCCGAGGGATGAAAAATCAGAGCGGTAACTTGGGAACCGTGTGCGGAAATCAGGCGTATCAGGTTACCATTACTCACTTCCCAAAGACGTATGTTTCCATCCAAACAACCAGCGGCCAGGAATTTGCCCTCAGGGCTGAACGCCACGCAGGTGGCGACCGCCGGAGCCGCGAATGTATCTGGGGTCGGTTTCTTGTCGGGCGGATAAAGTGAAAACTCGCGGATTCTTTGGCCATTGTCTAATTGCCACAGCCGCACTGCCAAATCGTAACCAGCGCTGGCTATCAGTTTGGTTTTTTCATCCAGAGCCAGCGCGCTCAGCCAATCCTGATGTGCGGGCCACTTGAGCTTCGCCTGAAAAGTAGCACGTTCCCAAAGGATGACTTGGCCGTCTTCGCCCCCACTGGCTATCCAAGTGTCGCCGCCATTACTTAGTGCGCGAACTGCCCCCTGATGGCCTGGATTACTGGCACTGAGGGCGTCCTGCCCCGGACGCAGAATATAGAGCTTACCGTCGGCAGCACCGAGAATCATCGAGCCATCGGGAGTTTGCGTTGCGGCAGTCAATAACGAATCGAGGTTGAGTTGCGTAGCGGGGTTTGTGTCGCTGAGACGCACGCCGGCAAGTTGAGGCGTCGTCCACCTCTGGAGCATCCCCTGCTCAGTGATAGTCAGAATTGGACCGCGTTCTCCCGCGACCACCAGGCTTAGTACAGGCTGTTGTAGTCCGACGGCACTGACGACTATCCGAGCCTGGTCCGGTTGAATCGGAGGTAAACTCGCAGGCTGTCCCCGGCCGGAGCAGAAGACAATTACTGCGAAGCCTATCCATGTTAGAAGCCACCGCTTCATAATCAGCTGGTTACTTTTCCCGGCGAACTGACTTGATGATGACATCCTCGACGGGGACATCGTTATGTCCCGCACGACTGGTGGTCCTGACTAAGCTGATTTTATCCACCACCTCCATGCCTTCGAGCACACGGCCAAAGACGCAATAACCGACACCATCCTTAGCCTGAGCACGGTCGAGGAAAGTATTATCACGCACGTTGATGAAAAACTGCGATGTGGCACTGTCGGGATCAGGGGTACGCGCCATAGCGATCGTGCCTCGCAGATTGGATAGGCCGTTAGCCGATTCATTCCTGATAGGAGGTCGAGTCTTTTTCGGCTTCATTCCCGGCTCAAAACCGCCTCCCTGGATCATAAAGTTTTTGATCACGCGGTGAAAGATCAAGCCGTCATAAAAGCGGTCATCCACATATTGCAGGAAATTTTTGACCGTAATGGGCGCCTTATCAGCAAACAATTCGATGCGGATAGTGCCCAGCGAAGTTTCCATGACGATCACGGGATTCTCCATTTGTGGTTGTCCATGTTGGTCGGATGGAAGTAGCCAGAGCAGGATCAGCACCATCAGGGTGACCAGTGCCGCCGTTCCGAGGCCCAGCACCAGGCGCATGACGTTCCTCCTGGAGGTTTTTCACGGCTATCGTCCATGTTCTAGGCATGGGCAAGAGTGAAGTAAACCCTGGGTCGGCAGTCAAGAACGCGGAAAAGACCATCCGCGGCAAGTGGAAATGACTATTTTGTCACTACCATCCAGAGTCTTACGTTAACAAAACAGGAAAGGCTTTTCCCGGCCAATAGTCTATGGAGCTTAACCGTGAGCCTGGAACAAAAAGACTTCGCCCAAGACAAGCCGCACCCTTCGTGGCATCATCCGTTGAATCGTTTCAGTTTAGGACGTTATCGCTTCCTGCTGGAGGTAATACAGGACTTTCGTTTGACGGCGTTTGCCACAGCGACGTTACGGGGTGGGCTGGGTTA
This sequence comes from Gemmatales bacterium, assembly GCA_025056555.1. Taxonomy (GTDB): domain Bacteria; phylum Planctomycetota; class Planctomycetia; order Gemmatales; family HRBIN36; genus HRBIN36. The sequence continues at coordinate 6,945 of JANWVZ010000142.1, forward strand.
CATCCTGAAAAAAAGCGTGTGCACCTGGCCGCCTGGGATTTGCAGTCAATGTCTGCACGCCAAACACTGCGCGTACAGTTACCTATTCGAAACCCAGCCTATGGCCGGGGCCACGAAACTGAGGAACTTCGAGCAAGTGCCGCGACCTTATCTGCTCACGCTGCCGCACTGGGAAAAACGCACCAGCTGGTGGTTGCCGCCGGAATCCGAGGAGGACCTCCAGGAGACTAACAGTCCAGTCACCTTCCTGAAGAAAGGGGAGTTCCTGGAATGTGAACTGGTGCTCGTTGGTCGAGCGGTGCTCTTTCTGCCGTACTTTTTGTTTGCCTTTCAGAAGCTGGGTCGGCGAGGATTGGGCCACGACCGCGGCAAGTTTCGCATCGCGGAAGTGCGGGCCGTCTGTTTACCCAGCGACCGCCGTGCCAACCATAGCTCCCGCCGCTATCCTATCATCTACCATTGGCGCTATGGTTTGTGTGGCAACGATCTGTTTACGACCACTGGCTCGGACATCCTGAACCAGTGGCAGGAAAGACCGCGGCGCATCACCATACATTTTGAAACACCGACGCGCCTGGAACATGGCGATCAAGTCTGCAAAGAGATCTCATTCACCGATCTGATTCGCGGCCTGTTGCGACGTTTATCCAGCTTGAGCTATTTTCATTGTGGTTATGAACTGCAACTGGATTATCCCCAATTGGTCGAAGAATCGCGGCTGGTGCAAACGGCAGCCCACGAATGGCATTGGCAGGATCAGGTACGCTTCTCCACACGGCAAGGGCAGAGGATTCTCCTGGGTGGTGTCCTGGGCCATGCCACCTACGAAGCGCCCTCCAGCGAAGCCATGGCTGCCTTTCTGCCTCTCCTGGCTGTCGGCCAGTATGTGCACGTCGGTAAAGGGACGGTTATGGGGCTGGGGAAATTCTCCGTGCGGAACGCTGATTGGTACACCGGGCCACGCAAACGTGAGTCTTCAGAACGGCCTGGCTGATGGCAAAGGAATCAAAAATGTCGGCAAAGTCGGTATTGCTCTGTACAGTGGGAACCAGTTTGTTTCGACCCAATCTCGAAACCTTACGCAACAAACTTCAGGACGGCTCGTTACAGGAAACCCTTCACCCTGTGGTCGAGGCTTACTCCCGGCAAGACTGGGCCGCCGTAGCACAAGCTTTGCTTCGCCTGTCGCCCCAGGAACGCATCTGCGGAGCCGAGATCAACTCGATTGCCAGCATGATCGATCAAGGATACGTACTCGAGGATTGCAGTCTCTATTTTCTCCACTCGGATACGCCGGATGGTCGCCATATTGGCGAAGTGCTGACGCATTACTACCGGTTCGCGGGACACCCGCTTGCCCAGGCCCTTTGCGTTCCCGACCTGCAAGACGATGACCCCAGGAGATTCCGCACTCGTGGACTGAGAAACCTGGCACGGCTCATTTGCCAGGTGATCCGCCAGCACTCACCCCAGGCTTGTGCTATTAATGCGACCGGCGGCTACAAGGCGCAAATCGCGATTGCCGTTATTCTGGGCCAGGCGATCGGCGTCCCCGTTTATTACATGCACGAACGCTTCAGTGAAATTATTTCGTTTCCCCCAATGCCTATAGCGTTGGATTTCGAACTGTGGATGCGCGTCAGTGGCATGTTGTACGACTTGGAAGCCAGCAGCGAGCCGGTACTCGCAAAGTTCTATGCCGAAGATTGGGACGAGCGTTACGAGAGTCTGGTGGAACGCATTTGTATTGACGGCGAGCAATATCTTGATTTGTCGGCCACGGGGCAGATTTTCCACGAAACTTACAAGGAGCGTTTTCGCACTCATCAAGACCAGGTGTTGCCGCCCCCTGCTTTGCAGAAGCGTCCCCCTCGTCTGGAAAAGACCAGTTGGGTTGGCCACCACCCCGAAGTGCGGCAGTTCCTCCAGAAGATTACAGACGAAATTCCCGCTGTCGTGCAATGCTGCACTTTTTACTATAATCCCGAGCTCCCTGAAAGAACGCATTTCCGAATCAGCCAAGGCGATGTCGTCGGCATTTATTCCAACCGAAAATACACCGTGAAGTTTCGCGTCGAAAGCACCGCACAAACTGAAGGGCAAAAAGCCGCATTGGTAGCGTTCCTCAACGATTGGTTGTTTCGACAGAACTGAGTGATTCCTCCCCGCCTCCGAATCGGCTCCTCTCCCCCACGACCGCTGATGGGTGCAAGGAGTCATACGGTTGAGGTGGTTGTCGCTCGAGCAGGCTATGCGATGAACGGTGGTAATGCTGGGACAGCTGCACGAAGTGGGCCGGTGTTTCGTGGGGCAAGTCCTTGGTCGTTGCGGGTGTAA
>JANWVZ010000143.1:0-7110 GCA_025056555.1 Gemmatales bacterium
GCCACGGCTCGTTCAGTGTCGGGAAGGGCTAGGGCTAAGACAACATGGCTGGGCTGTACCAACACCGGATGTCGGGCCAATTGCTGAGCGAGCCGCGAATCGCGTTGGACTAGTAGGTGCACCAGTTCAGCCAAACGGTCACCCCAAGTCAACTTGACGCGGAGATGTTTGCCTTCCAAGCGTTCGTGCAGCTGTACCAACACATGGGCCACTTGTTCTGCGAGTTGGTCGGGCCAACTGGCCCTAGCACAGGCCAGCACAATCAGGTAATGCACATCCCAGGTGGGGTCAGAGTCAGCCTTCCAGAATGATGCGAGTTTACGAGGCAGATCGGGCGAATCATCGCGGAGCATGGCTAATAAACGTGCGGCCTCCTGGTTCCATCGGGGCGTTTCGCCGGGCCAGTGACGGTGTAGTGCTTGCGTTAGCCGTTTCCGTAAGGCTTCAGGGGGAGCATGGCGTAAGGTGTAGCCTGTGAGGATTTCCACCGGAGGCTTATCGAGTTCCCAGTCGCCGCATGCCAACATAATCATCCGCACGGCATCGAAGCGCGTGGCTTCTGAAAGAGTGTTGCTTTCGAGGATGCTCAAAGCTTCCATTACAACTTCCGCCAGGCACGCAGCGGCCGGTTCGCGCCAGCAATAGGCTAAGCACAACGTGAGGCGTGCGTTGGCTGGATAATTCTGCCGTTTTTCCCATAACTCGCGCCACGCCGGCTCCGACAGCTGACTGGCCAACCGCGCTGCCGACTGACGAACCCGTTTGTCTCGGTTGTCGAGGGCACTGACAATGACTTCGACCAGTTGCCGCTCGGGAAAGGCACTTTTGTGTTGCCGCAACGCCTCCAAAGCCCGGCAGCGGACACGGGGGTGTTCGTCCCGAGCCAGGTTAATGAGCGTAGCGTATGCCGCTCGGCTAAGCTTGGATTCGCCTAGTGTGTCGCTATTACCTGAAGACGGCTTGGTCGGTTCGAGGCAGCCTGACGACCAGGCCGTGGCTGACCGCACCTGCTCCGAGCGATCTTGAGCTAAAGCGTGTGCGGTTTCGTAGTCCAGACCGTCGAAGAGTTCCGTGAGGATTTCCACAGCACGGACACGTTCGGCGACAGCGCGTTGACCATCGCGTGCTGCATTCAGGAAAGCGGCTTTGCCCAGTTGGCGGGCTAACGGTTGCCAACGCGCACGCGACCAGGCCTCGAGAGGTTGAGGAGCGCGTAATACCCTGTCCAAGTCGGTAGTGTCTTGTGGCTCGCACGGTGCCGGGCCGAGATAACGGATGCGGTAAACGGCCCCGCGCGTGCGTCGGCCACCGATACAGACGAACAGCTCCCCGTCTTTCCCGACGGCCAAATCCGTCGGAGCAAATCCCTCCAGGCCCGTTGGTTCGAGGAAAACTTCCGCCTGGCCGCGAAACGTTGCTCCCTCAGGGATTAGCGGCACGAAATAAATCCGGCCAAAAGTCCAATCGGCCACGAACAACCCTTCGTGATACTTCTGCGGAAACTGCCTGTGCCGGTAGACTACCACACCCGTCGGTGAGCCTCGCCCTATGGCCCAAAGCATTTCAACATTGTCCAGGTAATCGTCGCAGCGAGCCCAGCTCCGCAAATAGCCCGGCAGGCGCCAACCGTGATGAGCGGACCAAGCGATGTGATAAATGCGGGTCGGTACATACCAAGGCAGCAGGAACGTCCGTTCTACATCGCTATCGTAAGTAAACATTTCCCCCGCGGGGCCGAAGTCGAAGTCGTAGGGATTACGGAAACCGTGGGCCACGACTTGCACTTGCCACGGGCCTTTTCCTGCGGGCGGGGGACGTAAGCGCAACAAACATCCTGCTTCGGGACGACGAATCGGGGAGTTGGGGTCGTTGATCAGTTCCGCCGTTACCCGAGCGTCGTTGCCGGCTATCACATACCAGCAACCATCGGGTCCCTTACGCACGGCATGACCGCCATGCTCCCCGAACGCCAGAGGAATAATCTTTTCCGGCTCGTCGGCCAAACGACCTGATTCGTCCACGCGCCGATAGCGGGACAGCCAACCGTCGCCGCAATAATAGACATACTCCCCATCACAAAATAATCCCATGCCGCCACTGCGGGGTGTTGCCAACACCGTGGCCTGATCGGCCCGGCCGTCGCCATTAATGTCCTGCAAGCGTTTGATGTAGCCCGCACTGGTTACAATGACGTGTCCTTGCTCGTCGAGGGTCATGGCGTAAATGTCGTTGGCCAACATTTCATCAGCAAACAACTCCATCACGAACCCCTTAGGCAAGCGAAACGCAGCTTGTCGGTCACCGCTCCTGAGCGCTGAGGTAACCTCGAGCAAGACTAATACTAAGCCTATGACCCAGCCGTGTTGATCCATCACTGCCGTCATTTTCTCTCGCATGGTTGCCATGTCCCTGGGGTAGTGCCATGCATGTTTTCAAAAAGATTCCGAGATAAAGCGTCTTAGGGTATCAGCCCTTCGCGTTACGTCCTAATGAGCCGAATAGCAAAGACTAGGTGGGGATACATTCGCTCAATAAGCAATTAGCTTGGCCCTGGCCCTTACTCTAGTAACTTATCAGAGAAGACTGACGGTTGCTCCTGCAGAAGTGCCACAAACCATGTATCGTCTGCTCAGGCAGGACGTAAAAGGTAACCGCTTGCAAGAAAGCCCCTGCAGCAGAAGCTGGGCTTTGCACCTCGGTAAAGGAGATGCGCTATGCGTTACGCCGCCATGATGCTGACGGTAGGAATGTGTTGGCTGATGGGCTGGCGAGGTCAGGCTCAGGATAAGCCTGGGAAGCAATCTGGCCCGCGCGCCTCGTTTATTGAGTTAGTATCGCGGACGCCGCTGCGCCATCTAGGGCCGACGGCAATGAGCGGCCGAGTAACCGACCTGGCCGTGGTCGAAAGCAAGCCGAGCACGTTTTATGTGGCTAGTGCCAGCGGAGGTCTGTGGAAGACAGTGAACAATGGCATCACCTTCGAGTGTGTCTTTGCAGGGCGTCCGCATGCTTCCATCGGCGCGGTGGCGGTAGCGCCGAGCAATGCGGACGTAGTTTGGGTCGGTACAGGCGAGGCCAACGCACGCAATAGTGTATCCTGGGGCAACGGCGTATTCGTCAGCACGGATGCAGGGAAAACTTGGCGGCACTGTGGGTTGGTCGAGACGCGGCACATCGGCCGCATTGTCGTTGACCCGCGAGACCCGATGGTAGCTTACGTGGCGGCCATGGGGCGCTTCTGGGGCTGGAACCCTGAGCGAGGATTGTTCAAGACCACTGACGGTGGCAAAACTTGGCACCATGTCTTGCGGCTGGATGACGAAACGGGCGTCATAGACGTCATGCTCGACCCGAAGAATCCCGATACGGTGTACGCCGCGGCTTGTCGCATTCGTCGCGACGCCTTCGGCGGGGGGAATCCCGAAATCATGTTCGGGCCGAAAGCAGGTATTTATAAAAGCACCGACGGTGGCAAAACTTGGAAACGTTTGACCCGCGGATTGCCCGAAGTTCAACTGGGCCGCATTGGCCTGACCATCTACCGCCGCGATCCGCGTATCCTCTATGCAGTTATTCCGACCGAAAAGACCAATATTCGCCAAGTCGCAGGTCAACCGGCGCGGGCCAACCACGACCCGACCACGGGCGGGATTTTTGTGTCGCGCGATGGCGGCGAATCTTGGACGAAAGTGAACGACCTGTGCCCGCGGCCTTTTTACTTCGGGCAGATCCGCGTCGACCCGAACAATGACCAGCGGCTTTATGTCCTCGGCATCCCGCTTTACGTTTCGGACGATGGCGGGAAGACTTTCCGCAGTGGCGCTCCGCGGGTGCACGTAGACCATCACGCCTTGTGGATCAATCCAAAGGATTCTGACCATTTGATTTTGGGCAATGATGGAGGAGTGTATCTCAGCTACGATCGCGGTGCTCACTGGGAGTTTTTGCTTAACTTACCGATTGCGCAGTTTTATGCTGTGGGGGTAGACCTGCGGAAACCGTATTGGATTTACGGTGGACTGCAAGATAACGGTTCCTGGGGCGTACCCAGCGCCACGGCGGACGTTCGTGGCATCCTGATGCACGACTGGATCCGTGTGGGCGGAGGCGATGGCTTTTACTGTCAGCCCGATCCGACCGATCCCGCGACGCTATTCGTGGAAATGCAGTATGGTCGGCTTCAGCGTGTCAATCTGGCCACGGGAGCGGTAGCGAATATCTCGCCGCAAGCACCGAAGGGCCAACAGCCGTATCGCTTCAATTGGAACACGCCACTGCTGTTGTCTCCCCACAATCCACGGATTGTTTACTATGGCGGAAACTTCCTGTTCCGTTCTCTGAATCGGGGAGACACCTGGGAAGTAATCAGTCCCGAACTGACGGCGACGCCGCGCGGCTCGTTGACCACGATCGCGGAATCGCCCCGCCGACCCGGTGTCCTCTGGACGGGAAGCGACGACGGGCGGGTGTGTGTGTCGCGTGATGGCGGGCGCACTTGGACCGACGTAACAGCCAAAATCCCCGGACTACCCCCCGCAGGCCACGTGACCCGTATTGAGGCTTCGCATTTCGAAGTGGGGACCGTTTTTCTCAGTGTGGATCGCCATCGCCAGGAGGATTACCGCCCCTATCTCTACATGACCACCGACTTCGGGGAGACGTGGCGCCCGCTACACGATAAACTGCCCGCCGAGGGACCGATTCACGTCGTTCGGCAGAGTCCTCGCAACCGCCACTTGCTTTTTGTGGGCACCGAATTTGGACTTTTCGTGTCCTTGGATGAAGGTCAAACCTGGCAGCCGTTGGAAAAGTTGCCGCCCGTGGCCGTGCATGATTTAGTCATCCATCCGCGCGATCCCGAGCTGATCATCGCCACACATGGTCGCGGCATCTATGTTCTGGACATTCACGCTTTGGAGCAGTGCACGCCCGAAGTACTCGCCCGACCGTCCTGGCTGTTTCGGCCTCAACCGGTCGTGGCTCATACGCCGCGACTCTTCCAGGGACTCAACGGAGCCAAACACTTTGTCGGCGCCAATCCGCCTAACGGAGCGACCTTAGCTTTTTATATCAATGAGCATCCCCGCACGGATATAGTTTTAGAGGTTACAGACCTTCTGGGCGAGCGATTATTCACGGAACGACTCGCGCCAAAACCCAATCTGCAAGGCATCCACTATTACCACTGGAACCTGCGTCGACCGGGAAAGCCCACCAAACCAGGAGTACCTGCCCTGGGGCCGCGTGTGCCGCCAGGTGATTATGTTGTCCGCTTGCACGTCAATGACATGACGTGGACCCAGAAACTCCGCGTTGAAGCCGATACACGCTCCGACCTTTTCGGCTTGGCCGCGGGCGCGATTGAAGAAGAATTCATGGAAGCGGAGAGTACTGAGGAGAACGACCAGTAGGACAATAGTCTCCTTGTTTCCTCAGATTTCAACGAAGTTTGCCGTGATGCCAATCGGCCAGGTTGCCGAAGTGGCACACGGTCTCCGTGCTCGCGGCGATTTTTGCGTCGCAAAAGCGGTTTGGCTCCCAGGGCCAACGTTTGAGATATTCGCGGGGTGTCATATCCGACATAGCTGAGCCTCACTACAAAGTAAGGCAGATTTTTCCGCAGAGCATTGTTGAATAAGTAGCGCATGCCTCGACTCCAAAGTGGGAACATGGATACCTGCCAGCTTACGGGTTTGCCTCACATCGTTGTTGTTGCGCGACGGAAATCTGAAGCAACGGCAGGATGGCAGCGCAATTCCAGATGGTTCGCTCGTTTCCTGAGTGGATTCAGGAAGCATGCTTCCGAGCGGGAACAGCGGAACCAACGACCTCCACCCCAACCCCTAACTCCAGGAGAACGAACCATGACGAGCTTACGCATGACCTCACTGAGCTGGCGGATTATTCTGCTTCTCGGCGGCCTGATGCTTTGGCCTTGGGCAAAGAGCCAGGCCCAGCCGACCCATCGCGCAATCGCCGTCGGCGTCGAAAGCATCCGCATTGCTGATGAAGACGACGGTATTGACCATGACGAACCCTATCTCATCGTGACGCGATTTCAATTCCGCGTGCGTCTTGATGCAGCGGGCCGATTAACGCTAGTGCCGGGCACGCTATCGGTGACCAACATCATGAGCGGGCACAATAACCTGGGTCGACGCGACGACAATTGGGCCGCCGAAGGCAACACTTATACGTTGCCCAAAGGCCATCCCCGCTATGCCCAAGCCATGTTCCCCTGGGGCGAAGAATACTGGGTGCTTGGTGTGGTCATCACGCACCTGGAAGAAGATGGCTTTGCCTATTCCACGGCCAAACTACTGGGCGACAGGATCCGCGACGCAGTGGAAACCGCGCTTCGCGACGGCAGTTTCGACGCCGCCGATGCCCGCCAATTGAGTAGCGCCATCATCCGCAAGGTCTCGCGCGACTTGAGCCGCGCCGCAGGTCGGTTCGACGTTGGCGGCATCATCCGCGGTCTGGCCTCTAAGGCAGACCCCGACGATTATGGTGGAACGCAAGTGGTGGCCGCAGTAACCGCCCCTGGCAACCGTGTCTTCCTGTACTCGGGTGCCCCCACTACTGATGCCGCCACCTTGTTGCGAAACACCCGCGAGCTGGGCAATGGCACGCATTCGCTCAGCCTCAAATTCCCGGCAGGCGACCTCAGCCACTTGCCTTGGAACGCGCGATTCTGTGGCGAGCACAGCGTGAACTTGAAGGTCTCCGTGTGGGAGCAGGGCACCCTGTACTAAAGCCTACTCCAGGCCGACAGGTGCCTGAATCGGGCAGCCCGAGGCTTGCAATCCGAGCCAGGATGCGCAGGCCCAGGGCTGCCCGCATTTTTGTTGCTCAATTTTTTCCTGTTGGGTAACTGTCGCCGTAGGCCGCGCTTCGCAGTCCTACCCTGAAGGTAAGCCGCCGCTGGCCGGGGAGTTGACATCAGATACTATCGAAGATGAAAAGGACGACGTAAAGGCGAACTCAAGCCGTGCCGAATAAGGAGACTCTCATGCTGGTCTGGAGTATTTTCTGGCTTGCACTGGGGGCAAGTTTTGCCGCCGAACCGACTGTGATTCCCCTATGGCCCGACAAAGCGCCCGGCGCCGT
>JANWVZ010000143.1:7120-9197 GCA_025056555.1 Gemmatales bacterium
CAACCTCACTGTGTATCTGCCGCCGTTACAGATGGCCACGGGTACCGCGGTGATTGTCTGTCCGGGCGGCGGATACGGTTTTCTGGCCGTGGGACATGAGGGAGAAGAAATTGCCTATTGGCTCAACGCGCAAGGCATAACCGCGTTTGTGCTGCGCTATCGCATTGCTCCGCGTTATCGCCATCCTGCGCCTATGCAGGACGTTCAGCGGGCGATTCGCCTGGTGCGTAGCCGTGCCGCCGAGTGGAAGCTCGATCCCAAGCGTATTGGCGTCTGGGGATTCTCCGCAGGAGGACACCTCGCGGCCACAGCCGCAGTCCATTTCGACCACGGCAATCCCAACAGTTCCGACCCTGTCGAGCGCGTGAGTTGCCGACCCGATTTTTGCATCCTGGCCTATCCCGTGATCAGTTTCACCGAGCCGTTCGCCCACAAAGGTTCGCGCAACAACCTTCTGGGGCCTAATCCCGATCCGAAGCTGGTAGAATATCTCTCGCTCGAAAAACACGTTTCCCCGCAAACGCCGCCGACGTTCCTTTTCCACACGACTGAGGACAAACCTGTGCCCTCCGAAAACAGCATCGCCTTTTACCTGGCTTTGCGGAAGGCTGGCGTCGCCGCCGAGCTGCATATTTACGAAAGAGGTCCCCATGGAGTCGGCTTGGCAACGAAAGACCCGATACTGCGCACTTGGCCTGACCGCCTCGCCGACTGGCTCCGCCTCCACGGTTGGCTCAACGTCAGTTCACCGTGAGGCTTTCACACCCAGTCAGGAAATCTTCATATAAAGTTTTTCAAACGATGGGCGAATAGGTGTTACGCCTGGCAGTTACCACCTCAGGGAGACGAAGCATTGGCTAAAGTCTTTCATGAAATTCGCGACCCGATTCACATTTTCATTCGGTTAGACAGCGAGGAGAGAAAAGTCTTGGATAGTCCTGCGTTCCAACGTTTGCGGCACATTCATCAGTTAGGCATGACGTATTTGATTTATCCGTCGGCCACGCACAAGAGGTTTGAGCATTCCCTGGGCGTCATGGAATTGGCCACTCGAATTTTCGATATGGTAACTGCACCTCACCATGTGGATGGGAGCGTTTCTGAACTGCTCCCTGAGCTCAACAATAGGGATAATCTGGCCTACTGGCGGCGCGTACTGCGGATGGCAGCCTTGTGCCACGATGTCGGTCACTTGCCGTTTTCCCATGCTGCCGAGAGCGAATTGTTGCCCTCTGGCTACGATCACGAAGTGCTCACACGCGAGATATTACTTTCCCCGGACATGCAGCAAATCTGGAAATCGCTCACGCCGCCGTTACGGGGCCAAGACGTGGTTAAGATCGCTTTAGGTCCCGCCAAGGCGGAATCATCCATGACAGCTTGGGAAACTTTGCTATCGGAAATCATCACAGGCGATGCCTTCGGCGCGGATCGTATGGACTACTTACTTCGCGATTCGCACCACTTGGGAGTAGCTTATGGTCGCTTTGATCATTACCGTTTGATTGACACCTTAAGAATTGTGCGTCTGCCTGAGGAAGATGAGAAGCTGACTTTAGGAGTTGAAGAAGGTGGACTACATTCCGCGGAGGCTCTGGCTTTGGCAAGATACTTTATGTTTACCCAGGTGTATTTCCATCCCGTTCGGCGTATCTACGACATTCATTTGCGTGATTTCCTGACCATTTGGTTGCAGGGCAAGGGTTGCACAGACGGAAAATTTCCCACCCAGGTGAGTGATTTTCTCAAGTTGACAGATGACGAAATCCTTGTCGCCTTACTCGAGGCAGCTTCAGATGACACCAAACCTGCTCATGAGCCTGCTCGACGCATTGTGCGACGAGAGCACTTCAAACTGTTTTACCAACGGGATCCCAGCGATATCCAGGAAAATCCCGAAGCCTGTGACCTAATCCACCGAGCGGCGTGTCAGCAGTTTGGTTCCGAGAATGTGCGTCGCGATAGTTACTCTCAACGGCGGGCCGCTATAGTTTTTCCCGTATTGCGTTATGATGGGGCCGTCGTTGATTCCACGAAACTTTCCGAATTGCTTGGCAATGTCCCCATTGTTAGTGTA
>JANWVZ010000144.1 GCA_025056555.1 Gemmatales bacterium
CCGTCAGCATGTCCGTGCCTTGCTTCGCGCGCAGCAGAAGCAAGCGCGTTGGTACTATCACCTGGGACGTTTGTACTACAAGGAGTGCGACCGTTCGCTGCAAAGGCGAGCGGTGCGTGCTTTGCGTCGGGCAGTACGCCTGCAACCGGAGGAGGCACGGTACTGGTCGGCCTTAGGTCGTTGCCTGGCCGATTTGGGGCATCCGCGAGCAGGGCTGCGTTGCCTGTATCGCGCCTGGCAATTGCAACCACGCTCACAACGTTACCTGCTTGAGCTGATTGAACTGCTCTTAGCCAGCGACCGCTTTGCTGAGGCGCAACGCGTAGCAGAACAAGCGCGGTTTATATGGCGTAGCCAGCCCACTTGGGAGTCGGTGCGCCACCATTTGCGCTTTCTGCGAGCATTGCAGCAACAACGAAGTGCCCAACAGCTACCTATCGAATCGATGCTGTTACCGTTTCCTGGCGCGCGAGCCGATGCAGGAGATACAGGTTCGCCATCGCGCACAGCAACAGCTTTGCCAACAACTTCCGATAACTCAGGGAGCGATACCATCGAGCCCGTCATTTTGCGTCTTGATCCCGCTCATAATCTGTCCCAACAGCGCTTACGTTTCCGCGGCCGTTCGTAACAGTCGCCTCCTGATTGTTGCTCTATCCAATTCCTCCATTTCCATGCACCAAGCGTCGGCTACGGAAAGAGCGCCGGTTACGAGCATATGCTCTCTCGCCATGAGCACTACCCACCTTGACATAAACCAACGCTCGGATTGTACACTATTGTTGTGCGGATGCTACCGGGTAAGGAGCCGGTTATGGCCAAGAAATCTGAGTCGGCAGCGCGGGCCGCCGTGAAGCGGAAGAAGTCGTCCAAGGCATTGATGCGGTCGGCTTCGGGGCGAACCCAAACGTCACAGGCTATGATTGCCAGCCGCACGACGACAGTCACACAACACCTCGCCCGTGTCCTCCGCCAACTACGGCGGCGTAAAGTTCGTGTCCCTGAAAGCAAACCAGTCCTCGCGTACTTAGGACGTTACTCGGAACTGAGCGATTTGTTGTTACCTATTGTCGCGCTGGTCGAGGCAAAATTTCCCAAAGCTCAGTTATCCTTGGAAGTGTATTCTGACGCGGAAGAGGCAGGTCTCTCTTGGCTAATCTTGTACGTGCGCATGAGGGAGTATGAGAGAGGTTTCCTGCGTGCCTTGGAAGATTTAACTCAAGCCTACGCGCCCATGCTGGCAGGTAAAGAGGGCCAGCTGCTTGTGACCAGCGATTTTCGTCCGCCGAGAGGCTAAGTAGGTGGTGCGTCAATCAGGTACGAGGGGCATGACGTTCAATTGGCGTGAGTATCTGGAACTAGCCCGCGCAATTCAAGGCCAATGTGGTCCGGGCTACTCCCAAGAGGCTGCCGACCGCACTGCTATCAGCCGGGCCTATTATGCCGCGTTTGGCACCGTTCGTGAGTATGCCCGGAGGCGTCTGGGCTACCAACCCAGTCGAAAGTCGGCGGAGCATGGTCAACTGATAACTTACCTGGGCCGACATGGAGCGGGACCGTTGGCCTTGGCCCAAACGCTCTCACGTTTACGCTTATTGCGTAACCAGTGTGACTACGACGATGCCGTGCCGGGTCTGGCTTTACAGGTCATTGAGGTATTAGAATTGGCAGAGGTTATTCTTCGTGGTTGCATGGGAGCTATGTGAACGCCACGGTAGCTCCTGCAGAATCTTTGCCCAACGGCGCTTACGTTTCCGCGGCCGTTCGTGATCACTGTCTGACAAGAGCGGACGCTTAGGTTCCCTTGGCCGACATGGTTTGTTCGCCTATGTTGACTAAGTGATCGCCAGGGAGGTAACCATGCGCCATGCCGTGATCGTTGAAGCTGTCCGCACGCCCATTGCTCGTGCCCACCCTGAGAAAGGTTACTACCGGGATGTCCGCGCGGATGATCTATCCGCGCACGTGCTGAAGTCATTATTGGAACGGGTGCCCATTCCGCCCGAACTGGTCGAAGACGTTCATTGGGGCTGCGTCAAGCAAGAGCGGGAGCAAGGTTACGACATTGCCCGTCAAGCGGTGCTCATTGCGGATCTGCCGCTGAGCATTGGCGGCGTCAGTGTTAATCGCAACTGCGGCTCGAGTTTACAGGCGATCAATCAGGCGGCAGCTGCGATCATGGCCGGTTGCCACGACATTCTCATCGCGGGAGGTGTCGAACACATGCATCATGTGCCTATGGAACAAGGTTTCGACGCCAGTCCCCGTCTGTACTATCGGCACAGCCCAGCTGTGTTCCACATGGGGCTGACTGCGGAATTTTTGGCGAAGAAGTTTCAGATCAGTCGCCACGAGCAAGATGAGTTTGCCTTACGCAGCCACCGCTTAGCCGCTGCCGCTACTGATAACGGATATTTCCGCACGGAAATTGTGCCGACTTGGGGTCGGGATGAGAACGGGTCCAAAAAACTGATTACCGAAGACCAGGGGATTCGCCGCGATACTAGTCTGGAGGCGTTAGCAGCCTTAAAACCTGCGTTTTTGCCCGAAGGCGGAACAGTGACTGCGGGCAATGCCAGTCCGCTCAACGTGGGAGCTGCCGCAGTCCTGCTCATGGCTGAAGAACGCGCCCGCGCTTTGGGACTGCAACCGAAGGTGCGCATTCGGAGCATGGCGATTGCCGGGGTTGACCCAGCCGTCATGGGTATTGGCCCCGTGCCGGCCACCCTGAAGGCGTTGGAACGGGCGGGATTGCAGTTGGCCGACCTGGACCTGATCGAAATCAATGAGGCTTTCGCGGCGCAGACCCTCGCCGTCCTACGCCTGTTGAAAGCCGATCTCGAAAAGGTAAATGTCCACGGCGGCGCAATCGCAATTGGCCATCCACTCGGCGCCAGCGGAGCACGCATCACTACGACGCTGATCCACGCCATGGAGCGACGCGGCGCTCGCCTGGGTTTGGCCACCATGTGTATCGGCGGCGGCCAAGGCATTGCCACCATCTTCGAACGCTGCGAGTAACGTTAGCTGGAACAGTTCTTGCCGAAACACTCACTTCGCCCGAATCTCACCGCGGTTAGGAACGAAGATGGACGAGTCAATAATGGGCTTACGTATCGGGGCAGTTGGCTCCGAACCGTTGGTGTGATGTATAAGATGATGATGAGGATCGCTGGAATTGTCATAGCGCATGAGGCTTGGTACTGAGGGAGGATGATGTCGGATAATCAACCACCGCAATCGGAGCAGCAAAACCACCGTTCCCATCGGCGTTCCCCAGGGCTGCCGATGATTCCCTGGGGCGCCTGGTGGATAGCGATCATCGCCGCGATACTTTTGGCGTTGTTCTTAGGCGACCAGTTTTCCGGCTCTAACCATATACCCTATGGGCAATTCAAGGAATTCCTGCGCAAAGGGTATATCGCCGAAGTGCGTATTGCCAGCAATAAGATCACGGGCCGCTTCAAAGACACAATTGAGGTGAAGGACGAACAGGGCCAAACCGTCAGCAAGGAAATCCGCGAAGTTTTGCCTGAACCGTTTCAGCGCTGGAAAGACCTGCGCTTCAGCACCCGCGTGCCGAACATCGTGCCCGATAATCAGCTCACGCAACAACTGGAACAGATGCAAGTGGATTGGGACTATGAAAAGGAGTCAGGTGGTTGGATCTGGCCTGTGCTGGTTTATTGGTTGCCCACCCTCTTACTGCTGGGATTCCTATTCTTCTTATTCGTGGTGCGCTTGCGGGATCCGCTTGGGGGAGGTTTCCTCAGCAGCTATATCAAGAGTCCTGCCCGCCGTTTCGACAAGGGGAAGATGCGTGTTACTTTCAACGACGTGGCCGACATGGAACATGCGAAGGCCGAGTTGCAAGAAGTGGTCGAATTCCTGCGTAATCCGGAAAAATTCCAACGACTCGGTGGCCAGATTCCGAAGGGCATTTTACTGGTCGGCCCCCCAGGAACGGGCAAAACCCTGTTGGCCCGGGCCGTGGCAGGCGAAGCCGGCGTGCCGTTTTTCAGCATCAATGGCTCGGAATTCATTCAGATGTTCGTGGGTGTCGGTGCCAGTCGCGTTCGAGATCTGTTCAAAACAGCGCGAGAGAATGCTCCGTGCATCCTGTTTATTGACGAAATTGACGCCGTGGGCCGTGTTCGCGGTGCGGGACTGGGAGGCGGTCATGACGAACGTGAGCAGACGCTGAACCAGATTCTGAGCGAAATGGACGGCTTCCTGCCCACCGAGTCAGTGATTGTCATTGCCGCGACCAACCGACCGGACGTGCTCGACCCAGCTTTGCTGCGTCCAGGCCGATTTGATCGCCACGTAACCATTGACCGCCCGAATTGGCGGGGCCGACTCGAAATTCTGAAAGTGCATACCCGCGATAAGCCCCTGGCTCCCGACGTGAATTTGGAGCAAATCGCCCGCACCCTGATCGGGGCGACAGGAGCGGACTTGCGGAATCTCGTCAACGAAGCTGCATTATTCGCCACGCGGGAAGGGAAGAACAAAATTGACCGCCGAGATTTTGAGCGAGCTCTTGACAAGGTGCTCATTGGGGCTAAGCGGGAGGAGGTGCTCAGCCCGGAGGATAAGCGGAAAACCGCTTACCACGAAGCCGGCCATGCTCTCATTGCCTGGTTGATGCCCCACGCCGATAAACCGCTCAAAGTTTCCATCGTGCCGCGGGGCCAAGCTCTCGGGGTCAATATCAACATCCCCGAGGAAGAACGTTTTCATCACGACAAAGCCTACTTTGAGACGAAACTCACCATTCTCATGGGCGGACGTGCTGCCGACCGACTGGTCTACGGCCAGCCTTACGCCGGGGCGGAAATGGATCTGAAACAGGCCACGCGCATTGCTCGGCTCATGGTAACCCATTGGGGCATGAGTGAGCGGCTGGGACCAGTGGCTTATCGCGTCGGCGAGGAGCACGTCTTTTTAGGCAAAGAAATCCACGAGCCACGCGATTTCAGCGAAGGCACGGCTCAACTAATTGATGAAGAAGTACGCCGAATTCTCCGCGAAGCCGATGAACGGGCTTATGAGTTACTGCGCAGTCACCGCGATAAACTCGACCGCATCGTCGAGGCGCTGCTGCAGAAAGAAGAACTCAGTCGCGATGAGCTGGAGGAACTGCTCCGCGACGCGCCCTACAGCGCCGCGCAATCGCCCAATTCTGACGGCCAATTGGCTCTTCCTTCGCAAGAAAGACCAGTTGCTGCCTCGACGGCTTCATGATAATGGCGCCGACCGCGAGTAATTTGCCCCGCGCAGGACATTCGCAATCGTTAGGCTCTCTTTATGTGGAAACGTCGAACTAACACCGCGCTAGGATAGTTATCCTTGGGCTGAAATCCCGTTGACGTATCAAAAGCTGAGCGCGATTCACACTGGCCGATGGCATCTCGCCGTGGCTCGCGGAGTGTTACGATACCGTAGGACTTTTCCCGGATGTGCGGCTAGCCTAACATTCATGGAAGCGCAGGTTCCACTGGTCAAGCGTGTGGCTCAGCTGCACGCATAATCCGAGACGCGCTCTGGGGATTACTGACGGAACACTCAAAATGCCCAAACGAACCGATATCCACAAAATTCTCATCATCGGCTCGGGGCCGATTGTCATTGGCCAAGCGTGTGAATTCGACTACAGCGGCACTCAAGCTTGTAAAGCGTTGCGCGAGGAAGGTTATGAGGTGGTGTTGGTCAACTCTAACCCGGCCACGATCATGACCGATCCGGAGATGGCCGACCGAACCTATATTGAGCCGATCACTTGGGAGGTGGTGGCCCGCATTATCGAAAAAGAGCGGCCCGATGCCTTGTTGCCCACGTTAGGCGGGCAGACGGCCCTGAACACGGCCATGGCTCTGCATGAGCATGGGGTGCTGAAACGCTTCGGTGTCGAGATGATTGGGGCCAAGCCCGAAGCCATTCGCAAGGCGGAGGACCGCTTGCTGTTCAAGGAGGCGATGATCAAGATCGGTCTGGAAGTCCCGAAAAGCGGGCTCGCTCGCTCCTTGGAAGAGGCCTTGGCCTTACGCGATTATGTCGGCCTACCGTGCGTGCTGCGGCCTAGTTTCACCTTGGGCGGCACCGGCGGCGGCATTGCCTATAACCGCCACGAGTTTACCGAGTTAGTGGCCCGTGGCCTAGAAATGAGTCCCGTTCATAGTGTGCTCGTCGAAGAATCTGTGCTCGGTTGGAAAGAGTTTGAACTGGAAGTGATGCGCGACCACGCCGATAACGTCGTCATCATTTGTGCTATCGAGAACGTGGATCCCATGGGGGTGCACACAGGCGACAGCATCACCGTGGCCCCGGCGCAGACGCTGACTGACAAGGAATACCAGCGGATGCGCGACGCCGCGATTAAAGTCATCCGCGAAATCGGCGTGGAGACTGGCGGTTCTAACATTCAGTTTGCCATCGATCCGAAAACTGGCCGTATGGTGGTGATCGAGATGAATCCGCGGGTCAGTCGGTCAAGTGCACTGGCTTCAAAAGCCACGGGTTTTCCCATCGCGAAGATCGCCGCCAAGCTGGCCGTCGGTTACCGCCTCGACGAACTTCGGAACGACATTACACGCGAAACCCCTGCCTGTTTCGAGCCCACTATTGATTACGTCGTGACCAAAATCCCCCGCTGGGCCTTCGAAAAATTTCCCGAAGCAGACCCGACGCTGACTACGCAGATGAAATCGGTCGGCGAAACCATGGCCATCGGCCGCAACTTCAAGGAGTCGCTGCAAAAGGCCCTGCGCGGATTGGAGACCGGCTGGTTCGGCCTGGGGTGCGACCGTTACGATCTGTGGGGCACGCCGAAGCAACCTTCTCTCGAAGAGATTAGCCGAAAACTCGTCACGCCCAACGCTGAGCGCATCCGTTATATCCGCTATGCGTTCCTGGCCGGTATGAGCGTGGACGATGTCTACGAACGCACCCACATCGATCGCTGGTTCCTGCGGCAAATCGAAGAGATCGTCGCCCTGGAGAAACATCTCCGCACTTATGCCGATTACCGTCAGGTCGGTGCCGAACTGCTTCGCCACGCTAAGCAATACGGCTTCAGCGACCATCAGTTGGCCTACATCTGGGGTGTCGCCGAAAGCGAAATTCGTCGCTGGCGCAAGAGCCTGGAGATCGAGCCTGTTTACAAATGCGTGGATACCTGCGCCGGGGAATTTGAGGCTTATACACCCTATTACTACTCCACCTATGAACAACCGGCAGTTCGTGTGGTCGGTTCTGATAACGGTCAAGTGGAAATCCAGGCCTTTTGCGAAGACGAGGCGCGTCCCAAACGGCAAAGGCAGCGCATCCTGATCCTGGGCGGCGGCCCGAACCGCATCGGCCAGGGGATCGAGTTTGATTATTGCTGTGTACAAGCTTGCTTCGCCCTCCGCGAGGTCGGCTACGAAACGGTCATGGTCAACTCCAACCCCGAAACCGTTTCCACGGACTACGACACGAGCGACCTGCTCTTCTTTGAGCCGTTGACTGTCGAAGATGTGCTGGCGGTGTGCGACCGGGTGCAACCTGATGGAGTCATTGTCCAATTCGGGGGACAGACGCCGTTGAACTTGGCCAAAGCGCTCGAAGCTGCGGGCGTCCCGATCATCGGGACCAGCGTAGATTCGATTGACCTGGCCGAAGACCGCGAACGTTTCAGCGCCCTGGTCGAACGTCTCGGGCTACGCCAACCCGAAAGTGGCGTTGCCTACGATTTACCGCAAGCCCTCCGCGTGGCGCGTCGCTTAGGTTACCCGTTATTGCTCCGTCCGAGCTATGTCTTGGGGGGGCGGGCGATGGAAATTGTCTACGACGAAAATGCCCTAGTCCGTTACGTGACCCACGCCCTGGACGTGTCCCCGGGAAAACCCGTGCTCATTGACAAGTTTCTGGAGGATGCGGTCGAAGTGGACGTGGACGCGCTCAGCGACGGCCGACGGACGATCATCGGCGGCGTGATGCAGCACATCGAGCAAGCGGGGATTCATTCAGGAGATTCGGCCTGCGTCATCCCGCCTTACAGCTTGCCCCGCCCCGTCGTTGAGGAAATCAAGGAACAAACTCAAGCTTTGGCGCGGGAACTGAAAGTCTGCGGCCTGATGAACGTGCAGTTTGCCATCACGGGGCTGGACGGTGTGCGTCAGCCGACAGTTTACGTGCTTGAAGTCAATCCGCGGGCCAGTCGCACCGTGCCGTTCGTCTCCAAGGCTGTGGGACTCCCCCTGGCTCGCTTCGCGGCCCTGGTCATGGTCGGTTACACGCTGGATGAACTGGGCGTCGAAGAACCGGAACCGCCCCGGCACTTCTCATGCAAGGAAAGCGTACTGCCGTTCAATAAGTTTCCGGGCGTGGACATCGTTTTGGGACCAGAAATGCGCTCGACCGGCGAGGTTATGGGCATTGATGAAGACTTCGCTATGGCCTTCGCCAAGAGTATGCTCGCCGCGGGTACGCCGTTACCGTCGCAAGGCACGATCTTCATCTCGGTCAACGACCGTGATAAGGAACGTATCGTTCCGATTGCTCGGGAATTTGCCCGTTTGGGTTACCGGATCCTGTCCACCCGTGGCACAGGCCAAAAACTGCGCAGTGCGGGCGTGCCCGTCGAGGTGATTCCGAAAATTCAAGAAGGCCGACCGAACCTCATTGACCTGATGCAAAACGACGAAGTAGCCATGATCATCAACACGCCCAGCGGTCGGGGCTACCACACTGATGAGGGCAAGATTCGCTCCATGGCCGTGCAACTGGGAATTACGTGCATTACTACCATCTCCGCCGCGGAAGCTGCGGTACACGCATGCAGCGCTTTGCGCCAACGCGAAATGCAAGTAACTGCCCTTCAGGATCGCTTCCCCAACTACCGCACGCTGCGGCAACTTATTCCCAATCACGCCAGCGCCTTGCGCCGTTAGGCAGTTAATTTCCTTCGCCGATAAGTCCTCACAAGAAGTTTTGCACACAGTCCTTGCCGGCTTAGTTTCTCTAGTTGAACGACCGCATTTAATCCGTAGTAGCCAAGACGGCCACATGGACTTCTTTGGCACCTGCCTGACGCAAGGTCTTGGCCGCCTCGATGAGTGTGCTGCCTGTCGTCATGACATCGTCAACCAACAGGAGGGAGGCAGGCAGCGCGGGCGG
>JANWVZ010000145.1 GCA_025056555.1 Gemmatales bacterium
GGTTATTATTATTTTCTCAGTGTTAGCGGCTTACGGTTTTGGTTTTGTGCTAGTTGGTCTGACACTTAAATTCAAAGATGCAGAATCGATCATAAGCATGCTGGGGAATGCCGCGCCTTTACTAGGAGGAATACTCTTTCCAATTACCTACTTGCCAGTGCCACTTCGCGCTATTGCATGTTTGTTTCCATTTACATACGGTGTGGATGCTTTGAGAGGAGTTCTATTTGGAAGCAAAACGCTACTTTCTTTGCCAACAGAGATTGCCTTGGTAATAACAATGGGTATTTTGTTTCCAATACTTGGCTGGATTTTCTTTTCATGGATAGAAAATAGAGCGAGGATGGAAGGGATAGGTGGATTTTGAAAAGTGCGCCCAACAAGCGCTTGCACCTGACGCCGCTCCGCTGCGCTTCGCGGCGCAGGTGAAGCGCAAGCCGTTGGGCCGCCTGTTGTGTGAAACGGGTGTCTGCGCCATCCTTGGGAGTAACTCAACTGCCGATAAAGGGCGAACAAGCCATCGTGTTCCGGCGCAAGGGGTAGGCTCTACGTACTCAAGCCGCCAACCATCTCGCTGCTAAGAAACATCTCGGCCTGGGTGAGGGAAAAGCCAAGGCGCGCGGCCTTGCGTTGCCAGTGGCGCAACTTGCGTTCGCGGAACGGCTGCTCGTACTCCGCGGCGCTGCTTTGCTGATCCTCGACTTGGAGCGTGAACCGGTGATAGACGAGGCGGGCGAGATTGGACGCCGTGGCGATCTGCACTTGGGCCGGGCCGACACGGGCGTGGGGGCAGCAGTGGTTCCTGCGCGGCGAGTTCTGGAGCTAGCCACTCGGGGGACGGCGGTGTAGGTGCGTTCAACCTCGACGTCACAGACGGCGATTGGGCGGGTGTAGACGGGGGCCCCCGCCTTCCGATCACCGCCCCTACTCGAACTCCGCATTCCTGAACCTCAACGTCCGCGCGTTCTCGGTCACCGTCCGCACCACGCTGTCCGGCGCGCCGTCGGGCAGCTCGGCCTCGATCTCCAGCGTGACCTTCACCCGCGCGCCGACCTGTCCGGCCAGATGCTGGATGATCGCCTCGGCGACCTGGCCCACGTCGCGGCCGGCGCGTATGGGGTCAATGTCCACACTGCCGCAGAAACGCCGCGGCCAGCGCTCGCCGGGGGGAGGCGCTGTCGCCGCAGCCTCCGCTAGAGCGTGAGGATGAAGCGCTTGATCCGGCGGATGGAGGTCTCCTCGGCGCGCGGGGAGTCGTGCTTGAGACGGATGGCGTCGTCAACCTGTTCGAGCAACTTCTTGGGGCGGGGTTCTGTGGCTATTTTTGGTGGTTGACGGGCGATGGGGAGAGTGGTAGAATGGCAGTAACCGCAACCGATCCATGGTTGCCAGGTTCTCAAGGATTCGCACTTTCACGCCTGTTTTTTTTCCGCATATTATCGGGCGAGGCATATTATGCGGCGAGATTTCCTCACGACACCCCCTATGGGGCCGGAAAGCGGAATAGCGGGACGGCGGGATATGACGAGTGGCATTTCTGCGAGTCAGTAGTTCGTCGGGCGCGCAGGGCCGTCGAACCATCCGACGTCAGCCGGCGCCCCGTTAGGCAAAGCAGGAGGTGTGCCATGAAGAAAACTCTCATTATGGTTCTATTGCTTATCGGATTGATGTTTGTACTCGGGCGGGCTTCAGTCCAGACTACTTGGGCTGAAGAAGTAGTTTGTGGACAGTGGCGGCTAGCTCACTGTTCATTTAGCGGCGCCAATACCCCGGTTTTCCAGCCATGTGGATCAAGCGAACTTTGGGTTCCAGACCCAATGGGGGCTTGGTCACTTGTCCAGGTGGGCCAGTTTGTCAGGCTCTATAGCCCAAGGGTATCCTATGACGAAGGCTTCGAGTGCGAGGGGCAGAAGGCCGGATACCTCTGGACCGCGCGTCTCAGCGAACCGCTTAGTAGCTGCTCGGCTTGCCTTCCCGCACGAGTCAACTTCTGGGCAGACTCTACAAGCATAACACGAGGCCAATGTACGACTGTGCGTTGGGAGGTAGACAATGTTGAAGCGGTCTACTTCAACGGCGAGGGCACCGTCGGTTATGGCTCTCGACAGGTCTGCCCCACAACAAGCACAAACTACAACCTCGCAGTTGTGAAGAACGGGCAAACCACCAACTACTCCGTGGTAATCAACGTTTCCGAGCCTGCCGTAGTAGACAACTCAGCTTACGTGGCTGACATAACGATTCCGGACGGAATGATCCTAATTCCAGGCCAGACATTCACCAAGACATGGCGAGTACGCAACTCAGGGAATACTACATGGTCAACGGGTTACCAATTAGTCTATGTTTCGGGCGAGCGCTTCGGGGCATCTGCTGCTACACCTCTCAAGGCTGAAGTCGCGCCAGGGCGACAAGTGGATCTCGATCTGGTCCTTAAGGCACCGCAGCGCTCTGGTACTTACACAGGTGTCTTCATGTTGCGCAATGCGGATGGTAAACTCTTTGGAACCAAGCTGACAGTCGTTGTCAAGGTGCCTACTTTCGTCGTGACCTACATGGAGATCGATCCTGCAAAGCCGATACAGCGTCAACCCATCAAGCTGCGTGTGTACTACGACTTGGTTGGCAACTTGGACGAGTATCATGCTCGGTTCAACGGGGAAGTGCTTCTTAGGGATAGTAGAGGCCAAATCGTAGAACGAGTAACTTATGATAAGAGTAACGCAACTTTTCTGCCAGATGCGGAGGCCCTACGGAAGGACCCGAATTTCAGGAAATGGGTCTTGACCATCCGGAATGTCAGTTTCCGCGGCTGGTCTGACGCAGCAACGATTGAAGTGTGGCTTAGACCCCTAGGATCCGGAAGTGGGACTGAATACATTAAGGCGTCGCTACGCACATCGATCCAGGCCGATCCTGCCGCAGTAACCCGCTGTGCATCGTTCATCAGCAAGAAGCTGGCTTCGGTAGCACCTAGTAAGTTAGCTTGGGTCCTTGTCGGTACGGGAACTGCAACTCGGTTAGCCACCTGCGAAAGTGTCAATTGTGTTGCCTGGGAAATTGCACAGTTGATTGCTCGTGCGGGGGGTGACATCGCCCGAACGATCCTGGCGATGTTGAACATCAACAACATGACCGGGGCTGAGGACTGCTATCGGCTTGTTCAATAGTAACTGGATCGCACCGATCCATCTCCGGAGTGTTGGGAGATGGACTGGAAGCTCCGGACGGCCGGACGCGAATTTTGGATAGTGTTGTTCTGGAGTCACGAGCCTGACATCCACTCTCAACTGGCCGCCGGTTCTCGGCGGTTAACTACGGTCGACCGACAAAGCAGTGATTCGCTACGTTCTGCTGGTGGCCAGAATGGTGCCTTAAGGCAGCAAGGAGGCGTTATCGTGCGGAGAAAACCTGCAATCATCGTTCTTCTAGGGCTATCATTGTTGATGGTAATGCCAGTCCAGGCTAGTCAGGTGGAAATGCCAAACCAAAGCCGCTCCTGGTCAACAGTGGTTTGTGGTCAATGGGAAGTCGAACAATTTGGGATCAGGTTCGCGTATTTCCCCTGGGATTGGCAAAATGTGTGGACCTATATTGGAGAGCCTACTATTGGCGAGTGGGATTTGTGGTCACTGGGAGGAAAATATGCTATTCTCTATTTCCCTTGGCTAGATGTAGAAGGCAACCTCTCTGGTTTCGCTCGTATGGTGCTAACGGATGACTGTGATATGGTACCCGTTTCGCCCAGTCCTATTCCATATGAAATCTGCGGTACATTGGTCGACCCTTATCCTATTCCTTCTCTACCCGAGGGATTAGGAGGTGGGGGGATGGGCCAACTATTCATACCCTTTGGCAAGGAAACAGATCCGTATTCCTGGTTTGACTTACACCAGCTCGGAGTATATGTGTCTTCTCAAGGCACTTGGTGGATGGGTACCGAAAGTGGTCAAAACTTGATTTTGCGAGGCGCGCAGGGTTACTTTGGC
Organism: Gemmatales bacterium; assembly: GCA_025056555.1. Lineage (GTDB taxonomy): Bacteria > Planctomycetota > Planctomycetia > Gemmatales > HRBIN36 > HRBIN36. The sequence continues at coordinate 3,990 of JANWVZ010000145.1, forward strand.
GACACCGTAGATACAATAGAAAGTTATGCGCTGGTAAAGAGTTGTGGTCCCACTCCCATACCTCCACCCTCACTACTGACTGCCACACCTGCATCGACATCTACACCTGCGCCTACGCCTGCACCTACTCCTCCTTTGGACACCGCCACAGCTCGCCGTTGGTTCGACGAGAAAGCTGTGCTAATCTCAAGCCTAGAAACGGCGGATATCCCCACCGATCTATTTGCTGTCCCCGGCGTTCGGGGCTACGACGAATCCACCGCTCGCGATCTGCTGAGTCGCTTGAGCGCACAATTGGAGCAGGGCAAGTTGACGTCGGAGCAATTGGATGCGCTTGCTCGGCTGACTATCGAGGAACGCGCCCTTGCAACAATGCTGCCGGTCTATACGACCATCGCGGCTTCACTAACCGACGTGTATGGTAAGTCGATTGAGACAGCGATAGGCGTTGTGTTTGCGTTGCGCCCGGCTTGGAACTTCTGCCGGAGCAAACTCCCCTTCTGTGGAGGTCTGCAGGAGGCAACAGAGAAGACAGTGTGGCGCCTGATCCGCAACAGTGGCAAACTAGCGATTCGCGCTATCGGGCCGGAGCTCAATCAACGCGAAACCGCGGCGAAAGTTTGGGACCTCACCGTTCGGCTCGCTCAGGAAAGACTTTCGCATGGCCAATCGCTGGGGGACTTGCTGGCAGATAACAGCATTCAGGCAATGGGCACGGCTCTGATGATCCAACCCTATCTGAGTCGTACCCAGGAATTGATAAACAAAGGCGTTCGCACTGCCGACTTGAGTGTAGCCGCTCCAGATCGTTGGGCGATCACCGGTGACACAGAGCGGGCTGGTTTGTTGATCGGCGAACTCGCGCAGAAGGCCGACTGGGAAAAGCATGACGCGCTCGATCGGCATCAGGATTTCCAGAATGCTGCCGACCTAGCTCAAATCGCTGAGGATCTTGCCGATCTCGCCGCACTCTCTCCGACCACACTTCTTGCTAGAGCCATCGGGCTGGGCGCGCGGCTAGAGCACCTGTTCATTGTCAATCTGCCGCTCATCTACTTGAACTCGCAGAACTTGAGCTGTGTGGAATATCTCAGCATGCGGGCGGCGGAGATGGCCTTCGACTCGGCGCAGCCCAGCGAAGACTGCCGCTACCGCCAGGGAATGCTTCAGCACCATGGTAAACTGATCGCACTCGCCGCTTATCAGCCTGCTCCTGCGACTCATCTTCTACGCTCACAACTGCAAGATGAGGCGAACGACTATCGCCGGGCGGTTGAAACGCTAATGCAATCTGCACAAGCCGGCGATCTCGCTGCCGTTGCGCTGAACATCGAGCAACTGCATGTGGCGACAGAATCGTTGGGAAGTACCCTGGAAACGATGCAGGCCATCGTGCTGGAACATGAAACGCTTGATCAGAATGACCTGAGCCTAATCGGCGGGAATAACGCATTTGCCACAGCCAACTTTGCGCTTTACCTGGCGATCGCGGAGGTGCTAATAGCACAACAGGCTGGGCAACAGCCGCAAACCGATCTCCCTCAAATCGCCCAAGCCGCGCTCACGAGTGTGGATGAGATTGAGCAAGCCGCGACTTCTGTCAACCTGACGCCTCCGGCGGGCGAGCCGGTTCTTGTGATTCAATCGGTGAAGACACAAATCACACCCGATGGACAGTTGCAGGTGGACGTAGGAGTGAGCAACGTAGGCACAGGTGACACGCTGGACGTGAAAGTCACTTTACTGGTCGAGGAAGCACAGGTTGGATCGCAGGTAAACGTGGGCGCTTTAAAAGCCGGCTCGGAGACCCGAATTGCGCTAAGCATTCCCCTGCCGGCTGCGCCTATGTTCACTATACAAGTGTGGAACCAGGACATATTGATGGATTTCCGCCCGGAAAGCATTCCCTTTAGGGCGATTGCGCCGATAGAAAGCATCGCCACCATCGCTCCCGCCTCGGCCCCGTCTTCTCATCAGTCGGGAGGAGGTTTCTGTAGCAGCCTATTTGGCGCGTCTGCGTTACCGATCGTGGCATTGATATGGTCGCGGTGCCAGAGGAAACGGATCAAGCGCATCCTTTGACAGTTTTTGGCGACATTCCGCTGATCAGGCAACTGTGGAGGCCGCGTTGTTCTAGCAGCTCAAAGAGAGGGGGATACAATCGACACCAGGGGAGAGCGTCTGGATGCCTTTTGCGACCAGCCAGGCAGCCTGCGCCAGCAGGTCGGCGGTGTAGGTGCCGAAGGAGCGCACGATTTGCATCTGGTCAGGGCCGGGGATGCAAGACTACGACCTTATTTTTGCGCAAATAGAAGGCATTTCTATTTCTGAGTGCAAATAGGGGCGTTTTCTAATCGTCTGAACTAGCCAGAACAGTACTTTACCAAGCACGTAGCCAACTCCTCAGCGAATTGGTTTTGAGATAGGAGGTCAATCCGCACCTGAGTTGGGGTCAGGGAAACTCGTCCGGGCATGCTGAGCAAATCGCGTACGATCCGTTTGAGGCCATAGCCGGCAAAAGCGGACCCGGCCAATCCGCGATGGGCAAAGTCAGTCAGGAGGTTGTGGGCCAGGTCGGTGAGGTTGTGGGCCAGGTCGGTGAGCAAGATATAGCCTTGTTGACCGGTAAAACTGCGTTTGCGCCGTGCCTCCAGGCTCAAGCCGGTTTTGTCGTTGCGAAATGGCTCGACTTCGGCGGCCCCGCGGGCATCATAGAGGCGCAGGAAGGCACTTTTGGAGGGCAAGGCCAGGGTCGAGAGATAGTAGCTATGGCGGAACTGGCCATCTTGCTGGCGGCGTTTGACGAACACGCGTACCGGGCGCCCATAATCCATGGGAGGCGCCACTTCACCCAGCCAGGCCTGGTCGCCATACGGATCCCAGCGCAACACTTGCTTGGCTAAGGCTTCGGCCCGCCGATGAGACATCCCCTTGGCAAGGATGTGATACCCTCGTGCCAGCAGCCAGAGCACCTGTTCATCCGAACCGGCCCCACCATCCAGGCGCCAGACAGTGCGCTGGCGCTGCTCGGACGACAATGCTAAAGCCGTTTCGGTGGCTTTGACTGCCGGTTGCAGGCACTGGACGGTATGAAAGTTGCCGGGATAGACGGCAGACCAGATGGTTTCGGCTTCGTGAACGGCACTCACGCGGGCTAACTGCCTTCCGCAAACGTTTTTTTACCGGCAAAGTACCCTTTTTGGCTGGCTTCGGCCCGGGGTCCGCAAGGGAGACCCGACAGGTCAAAGTCCAGCCACAGGTAGCGGCGCCAGTCGCGCCCGTGCACCCGACTGAAGGGCCGCCAGATGCACTCAAGACTGCGGCGCAACTCGTCAAGGTTCTTGAGAGTGAGCGCATCCAGGGTGCGCGACAAGCTGGATGGGTCAGCCAACCGGGGCAGGCCCAACACCGCCGCCAAGACGTGTTCCTGGCGCAGACGCGGATTGACCTCTGCCAGCGTGTCACAGCCAGCGAGCATGCTGAGGAGAATCTGGGTGAGCTTGCTGGCAGGGCTAAAGTCACGCTGGCGCATCGGCATCTGCACCTGATGGAGAGGCGCAAACACCTCCTTCCGTTGGTAATGGGCCATAAGAGCGGCCAAGGGCGCATAGCACGTGTTGCTCAGGTTGTCGGTCAAGCCAATTTGGATATCCATAGGGGTATCCCTCCACGAGGATAAGTCAAAAGCAGTTTGAGAAGGATACACCTAATTGGCAAATGACGCCTCCGGCCGGGACTCCAGAGGATTAGAAATGCCCTCTGTTTGCATTGTCAGCTCGCCCGCAGGCCTTTTAGAATAGAAACCTTCTCTGTTTGCGCAAAAATAAGGTAAGATAGCTGGCTAATCGGGGTCGCTGAGCGCCACCGGTGAAGAAATCATCGTGGCCGGAAGCCAGATTGCGCCTCGGGTCGGGCGATGCGTCCAGGCACCATTGCGCCAAGTACGGCTTGCGTGCCTGACCCTTTCAGGTATACTTCTCTTGCGCCACCGGTTTCATCCGGTGGGAAGGCCGGTTCCGCCGGCCAGGAAGAGTGCCACCTGACGCCGCTCCGCGACGTAGGTGAACGCAAGCCGTTCGGCGGCGTTCAGGGGAATAGGCGTGTCTTGCTTTTCTCTGTGAGGCTGCCCCATCGCTAAAACGCTCTACAGACATTCATTTCATGGCTTGGCAACAGGTGATGCAAAATGGCGACCTATAACTTTACCGTCATTATCGAACCTGACGAGCAAGGATTTCACGCCTACGCGCCTGCCCTGCCCGGTTGCCACACTTTTGCCGATACCATTGACGAAGCTCGCGCAAACATCCTGGAAGCCATTGAACTCCACGTTCGAAGCATGCTTGAGGATGGCGAAGCCGTTCCGATAGAGCATGAACCGCTGTTTATCACCCGTCTCTCCGTGCCGGTGACTGGATGAGTGAAAAGCTTCCTCGCATAGATTGTCAGGAATTAGTGCGAGCCTTGGAGCGCGCCGGCTTCGTGAAGAAGCGACAGAAAGGCGGTCATCTGCATATGTGGAGAGAGGCGGACAAGAAGCGCGTGACGGTGCCTATTCACAAAGGGAAGATCGTGCCACCAGGCACGTTGCGCGCCATTCTTCGGGACGCCGACATCAGTATTGAGGGGTTTCGCGATCTGCTTTAGAGGGGGTGCCGCCCCACATCTCGCTGCTAAAAACATCTCGGCCGGGGCGAGGTCAAGCCAAGCCGGGCGGCCTTGCGTGGCCGGTGGCGCCGCCTGCGTTCGCGGAACGGCTGCTCGTACTCCGCGGCGCTGCGTTGCTGAGCCTCGACTTTAAACGTGAAGACGCGGGCCTGCAGGTGGCAGGGGAGCTTGATCGGCGAGTTTGGAGCTAGCCAGTCGGGCCGGACGGCGGCGTAGGTCCGCTCAACCTCGACGCCACAGGCGGCAATCGGGCGGGCATAGAAGGGGTCGCGGAGCGCCACGGGTGAAGAAACCCCATCGCGGCCGGAAACCGGGTTGTGCCTCGGGTCGGACGGTAAGTCCAGGCACCATTGCGCCAAGTACGGCTTGCGTGCCTGACCCTTTCGGGTATACTTCTCTTGCGCCACCGGTTTCA
>JANWVZ010000146.1 GCA_025056555.1 Gemmatales bacterium
GGTATGGCCGTAGGCAAACCGGGACGTAAACCTTGCTGCTGAAGTATTCGAGCCACGGTAAAGTTGCTCGGGTTCTGGCTGAACCCAGTTTCATTCATTACCAGAACCAAGAGCGGTGCCGCTATAACCGCCCACCTCAGCTGCCCCATTGTCCACTTCTGCTCGAACATGTTGCAATTCTCCCGCTATTTTCCTCTCGACTTGGACAATCCAGGCTCTTCTAAGCCATATTCTCCGTTGTCGGCATCGTTTTGTCAAGCGCCGTAGGTGGTTTTCTTGGCCCGGGTGGTGCCAGCCCCTCTTCGCTTTCGGTTACTCTCTCAATATTAGACGAACCAATCGCCCGATCTTGCGCGCTTATCAACCATTTTTCGAGTTTGGCCTTGGCCTGAAGTGGCGATTCCCAAGAATTCAGGGCAAGGCGAAATGCCGCTCAGGGAACCCAGCCACCCACCCCACGACGCAGCACGCCTGGAGGTCTCCAGTTATCAACGTACCACAGTTTGATAAGAGTCGGGAAAAAGCAGGGATTACCGATTACCACATCAAGCCACCCTTTATGCCCCAAGGAGTCTGTTTGTGCTGTCCAAAGGCACCGGACTGACTTCGGCTAAGCGGTAGCAAGAAGCAATCCTTCCTTGAGGTCAACCGCTCGGAAACCATTCCAGCTAATTCACAGTAATTCCAGTGGACAAGGGAGCCGCAAACACGGTCAATACTTCCATATTCCTGCGTGTTCTTAATAAGCTCCCATTCAGGTCTAACGGCGAGAGCACTCGCAATGCCCCGCTATCGCTCGCTTCGACACGATATCGGAACACCAATGCATTACTGCCGCTTCCCAAAACATATGTGGCATAGACGATTTGATGGCCAACCTGGAGTCGCAGTCGTGGTGTGCTCCCGTTGATGCTGATGAGAAACACCGGCTCAGTGAACTGCAGGCGAAACTCCAGCACGTCTCCTGTAACGTAACGCCTTGCTCTGGGTAAGCGCAAATTCTCAACCTGCGGTGTTATACCATTGACCAGTACCCCGCCAGCGACGAACGGGGAGAAGGACAGGTCAATTCCGGATACACCCTGTAGGCGACTTCCTAGAGGCATGGCTAAACTGAGCACCCCCACACCGTCCCTGTCATAGTCGCCGCGTCGAACGACATAGGTAAAGTACAGCGTCGCGGTGCTACTTCCTGACTTGTATGTTGCCTCACGCACTTTGTCTCCTATTTCCACACGCAGGCGCGGCAGGCCAGTTACAGTCACCACGCCAGTGAAGTTTACGGCGAACGTCATCACCTGGCCGATGTAATAAGTCCCTGCTGCAGGTGGCGAGATGGCGATAATGCTCACGGGCACCACTCCTACCTTCACCCCACTGGTGTCTGGTGGCGCAAAATTCAGCACGGCATTGTTACCCGCTGCGTCCTGAATACTTCCGCCGTTCAGTTCAATACTGCTGCCCGTTTGGATTCCGTCTGGGTCGGAGTCACCGGGCTGCACTGTATAGCGAAATCGGAGAATGTTAGCACTGATATTGCCCAGGTACAGAGCATGACGGGAACCGCTGCCGATGAACAGGGGCAAACGCGGCGCACCCGCTATGACAACGTTTTCACTGAACTGTACGATGAAATCAAAATGTTCTCCCGGCCCATACATACCAGCACTGGGGGCGGTAACGCTGACCACGGTCGGCGCAATGCCGTCCAGTTGCACATCAGCCGCGTGCACTGCGGTGAACGTCAGCATCGCCGCGTTGCCAGCCATATCTGTAATACTGGCCCCGCCCGGCACTAACAGCGGGGAAGTCAGCGTAATCCCGTTGGGGGCGTGATCGCCCGATGACACAGTGTAGTGGAACGACAGGGTGTCGCTGCCGCTGCCGGATACATACACGGCATCACGTTGTTGCGTCCCGCTGCCGTCGGTGAAACTGAATCGTAGCCTTGGCGTCCCGGTTACAGTGACGGGCTTATCGAAGCGCACCGTGAACGTCAGCGTAGAGCCGAGGCCGTAAAGGCCGTTGGCAGGCGGGGTGATGGAGACCACCTTTGATGGGGTATAAGCAATAAAAAGCTCCATGCCGCTGGAACCATCGTTGGCCGCTAAAAACAGAATGCCGTTGCTGTTGACCATTTGCCCGATGACGTCACTGATACCGAGTCCGCTACCGGCTGTGAAGAAATCAATAGCTAATACGGTACCGGCCGGAGTCAAATCGCTCAGCCATAACTCATAACCATGCACGCCGTCATGAGCGGCAAAGAATAAGGTGCCGTTCACATTAGTCAGAGCCCGCGGATTGGAGCCACCGCTTGAACGAATGTCTTTGAGTAACTGAGTAGTGCCCAGGGCTGGATCGTGAAGGAACAACTCTGGTCCTGTGGCAATGTTGGGTGTGGCGTTGAAGAGCAGGCGGTTGTTGACATTAGTCAAATAACGCGGGCTGGAGAGGCCGGCACCCGGATTGATGTCGGCTACAAGAAGGGCATTACCCGAAGTGCCGTCGGTCGCCCAGAGTTCGCGTCCTTTGGAAGGATTAGTTGCGGCAAAAAATACCAGCCCGCCACAGGCCACGAACTCACTTGGGTAAGAATGACCTGATCCGGGGTTAATGTCGGCGACGCGATACGTCTGGTTGTTCAGCGCGTCGTGGGCCCACAGTTCTCTTCCCGAAGTGCCGTCGTTGGCGGCAAAGAGGAGTTTGTTACCGAAGGGGAAGAGATCCATGGGATTGGCGGAGCCCGAGGGGTGGATGTCCGCCACGAGCGTGGCACCGGACAAGGATGAGGCCGCGCGAAACAGCTCCCTGCCCACGCTAGATGAATTCGCTGCGAAATAGAGAGTGTTGTTCAAGTTAGCCAAGTACTTGGGATCAGAGAGTCCCGCAGTCAATGCGGGAATCGGAACTGTGGAGGCAGCATCGCCTTGGGAACGCCAAATCCTGTCGCCGGAGCCATCATTGGCTACGAAAAACAGCGTGCCGTTGACATTGGTGAGGTAGCGGGGACGGGAAGCAGTTGTTCCGGGTCCAATGACTCGCACCAGGAAAGTGCCCGAGGAGGTGCCGTCGCTGCGCCAGAGTTGCCAGCCCTGGGAGGGCGAGTTTGCGACGAAGTAAACTGTGCCCGAAACATTCGTCAATTGTTCGGGAGAACTGCTAACACTGCCAGGCTGAATGTTGGCTACCAAACGGTGACTGACGGACGGATTGCTGCGGGCTTCGAGGATTTCGACACCAAGAGGAGCTGAATAAGATGGTTCCGACCGGCGCTTACCCTTGATCAAGCGTCCAACCACAGAAACTAATAAACTCCCTAAGGGTCTGGCCCAAGCCAAGACTTGCCGCAGTGCCATGGGAGCCTCCTTTCCATGATGGTCATCCGGTGGAACAACTCAAGGCACGGCCAGGCCAGCGTCATCGTGAGAGACCGCTGGGATAGCTTTATTTGATATTGGCTGAGACTGATCTCGTCAAAAAGAAAACTTATGCTGCAAGTGTCGACACCCAAACATGTGATAACCTTCGAGGTGGTGCAATGGTGTGGAGCCGCACGTCTGGGTCGGCTGACCACGCCGCACGGTGTAGTCGAGACACCCGCATTCATGCCGGTGGGGACGCAGGCGACGGTCAAGGGGCTGCTTCCGGAGCAGTTGCGGCAAGCTGGTGTACAGATGCTCTTGGCGAATACCTATCACTTGGCGTTGCGACCGGGGGCGGAATTGATTGCCCAGTTGGGCGGGCTGCATCGTTTTATGGGATGGGCGGGCCCGATTCTCACGGATAGTGGCGGATACCAGGTGTTCAGTTTGGCGGCGATTCGACGCATTAGCGACCACGGGGTCGAGTTTCGTTCGCATGTGGACGGGAGTTTGCTGGAGCTAACGCCCGAGCGAGCCGTGGAGATCCAAGAATTGCTCGGTTCGGATATTGCCATGTGTTTGGATGAATGTCCGCCTTACGGTGCTTCGGAAACTGTGCTGCGCGAGGCGGTACGTCGTACCATTCACTGGGCAGAGCGGTGTCGTCAGGCTCAGCGGCGTAGCGATCAGGCGTTGTTTGGCATCGTGCAAGGTGGCTTATTCGAGGACCTCCGCCGGGAGTGTGCCCAGGCACTGGTTGGGTTGGATTTTCCAGGATACGCCTTGGGTGGGTTCAGCGTCGGGGAACCTCCGGTACTGATGTATCCAGTGATCGCGATGGCGACACGGTGGTTGCCAGAGAATAAGCCGCGGTATCTGATGGGCGTGGGTCGGCCCCAGGATATTTTGGAGGCGGTGAGTGCGGGGATAGATTTGTTCGATTGTGTGCTGCCCACGCGCAACGGTCGCAATGGTCAGGCCTTCGTACCAGGTGGAGTCGTTCGCATACGCAATGCGGTACATCGCTCGGATCCGCGCCCCCTACAGGAGGACTGTCCGTGTCCGGTATGTCGGGAGTTTAGCCGAGCGTACTTGCACCACTTGTTCCATGCCGATGAAATGCTTGGGCCAATTCTTTTATCGCTGCACAACATCACTTTTTACCAGCGGTTCATGAAGGAGATCCGCGAGGCGATTGCGGCGGGTCAATTGGCACAATATCGTGCGAGTCGGCTTGCCCAGTATCGGGCCGCTAATTAGGATAACGTATCACGCGGTTGCTGACGCGTTCCCCAAGCGCCGCCTTAGGATAAGCCGGGAACTGGTAAGAATCCCAGGCACTCTGGTCGCCAGTGTCTGAATCGAGGCCCTGCCGATGATCTTCTGCAACGCCTGGAACGAAATCGCCCTGATGGAGTACCTGCCCAACGGAACCGTGCTGGGAAGTGTCACGCCCCAGACTGGCTGGTTGCTGGCGCAGCAGGACCCCCTGGGGGGCTGGGGATTTTTCGTGCCCTTGCTGTTGATGCTAGTCCTGTTTTGGTTCCTCCTTATCAGGCCAGCACAGAAGCGTGAACGCGAACGTCAGGAGATGCTTGCTTCCATTCGTAAACATGATGAGGTCATCACGGCGGGCGGAATCATTGGTCGTGTGGTCGGTATTCAAGAGAAATCCGAAGGCATCGCTGGCGGCGAGGACGTATTGCGTATCGAGGTGGACGATGGTACGCATCTGCGCGTACTCCGCTCGATGATCGTCAAGGTGAAGCATAAGGACGAAACAGCGGGAGAGGTCAAGAAGAGCTAGTGCCGGCGAAGTGAGGGATAAGGGATGCTGAAGCGGTTTTTCTGGCCCATTATCATCTGTGTGGTGCCCGTGGTCGTGTCCGCGTGGATTGTGCTAGCGGCGACGCTCAACATGCTCGATCCGCAGTCGGAAGGTGGCCTGCGCTTCAACATGGGAGTGGACTTGGCGGGTGGCACCATCCTGATTTATGAGGTGGATCGCGACTGGTGGTATAGCCGTCTCAGTGAGGCGGAGCGTGCCGAGTTTGACAGTACGCGTCTGGCCACGGCGCTGAAACGGCGGATTGACCCCGCGGACTTGCAGCAGATTACCATCCGTCCTATTCAGACGACGCCGCCGCGGGTCGAGATTATCTTGCCGTTGCGTGCGGGTCGGCAGCAAGCGGATATTGAGCGTGTTAAAAATGCTATCGGTCAGGTAGGCAAGTTGGAGTTCCGCCTGGTAGCCGATAGCCGAGACCGGGATGCCACGGGACGAGAGGTAGGTCGGCAGATTTTCAAGGCCGTGCAGGAGGCGGTTCGCGATTGGACGCCTGATGAGCGCAGTCTGCCCCCGCTTCCCGCTGATTACCCGCCCTTGCCTGAACCGGCGTTGCTCGAATGGGTCGAGTTGGCCGAGAATGTCGTCCGCGAACTGAAAAAACCGCAGGATGGCCAAACGCCGGTCTTGCCGGATGGCTTTGTCGAAGCGGGGAACTTGGCTTTTTACTACGCCAATCAGGTGAATCGCTATTTCCTGCTGACGCGCAAACCGGCCGATGAATCTTTAGCCGTGGTCGGCGAGGATTTGTCGGCAGTGTGGAAAGGTCCGGGCGGACGCACGGGGCAGTTAGTGGTGCACTTTAGCATGAAGCCCACAGGGGCGGAAAAACTTTTCGCCTTGACCGAACCCGTCGGCCACCACATGGCTATTATTCTGGACAACAAAGTTTTCTCGTACCCGGTCTTACAAGCCCGTTTGCGCGACGGCGGCATCATCGAAATGGGCGGGCTAACTGGCAAAGAGTTGCGCGACAAGGTGGAAGAGTTAGTGCAAGTGCTCCAATCGGGCGCCCTGCCCGCTACGCTCAACCGCACGCCCGTGAGCGAAATGAGCATGGGACCGGGGTTGGGTCAGGACACGATACGAGCGGGGCGCAATGCCGTGATCATTTCCTTCGTCGCCGTGGTGGTGTTCATGATCATTTACTATCGCTTTGCTGGCCTGGTCGCGAGCGTGGCACTATTGGCGAACCTGCTCATCACGGTAGCGTTTATGGTGTTTTTCAAAGCCACGTTCACCCTCCCAGGTTTGGCAGGGTTGGTACTCATGCTCGCCATGGCCGTGGATGCCAACGTGCTCATCTACGAACGCTTGCGCGAGGAACGCGACCGCGGGGCGTCGTTGATTTTGGCACTGCGGAACGGCTACGAGCGGGCCCTGCCAACAATTCTCGATACCCACCTCACCAGTATTTTCACTGCTGTGGTGCTATATGTCGTGGGCAACGACCAACTCAAGGGCTTCGGTGTCAGCCTTACCGTTGGCCTGATCATCTCCCTATTCACCGCCTTGTACATGACGCGCGTCATGTTCAACCTCTGGCAATACAAGGGCTGGCTTACCAAGCTCAGCATGTTGCGCTTCTTCCACAAACCGAACCTCGATTTCATGCGGGTTCGTTATTACTGGTTCACGGCTACCGTGCTGCTGTCCATTTTGGGTATGGCGGTGTTCCTGATTCGAGGCGAAAAGGGGCTGGCGATTGATTTCACAGGCGGCACGGGCTATCACATCGTCTTCAAAGAAGCGAAGCCCATTGACGAAGTGCGTCGGCGTTTGAGCGAACGCGAAGTTCTGCCCGATGTTACCGTGGATGCGCTCTACCGTGGTGAACAAGCGGCAGGCAACTCCCGCGAGTTTATTGTCCGCACCACTCTGCGTAAGGCCGTTCAGGATCCCAGCGGTCGCGTGCACTTTGTTTTCGATCCAGAGGAAGTCAAACGTCGGGTCATGGATACCTTCGGCGACGAATTGGAATACGTCCAAGCTCAGGCTCAAATGAAAGAGTTACCTCCCGACAACGCGATGCGCTGGGAAGTCGAACTGACCGATAGCGATCCACCTATCCCGGCTGACAAACTCTCCGGCATCGTCGAGGAAGGTTAGACCCCGACGTTAGCACAACTCCGCCAGGCCGACGTACAACGCATTTTTGCCGTTACCAGCACAAGGGTAAGTGGCTTAGTGTCGCGTTGGTTTGCTGACCGTCAAGTGCCCAAGCCGGACCAGTATTACACCGTCGAGGATAGGGTGCGTAGCGAAACTACATCTGACGGCCAATCCGCTTGGCGCCCTGTGGTGATTCTGCGCTTCCGCTTCCCTGAAAACCTCAGTGAAGCCGACCCGAACCACTTAGTACAATTCCTCACAGAAGGCCTGAGCGGCCCGAAGTCGGAATTGTTGGAAAACTTCGATAGCCAAGTGGCCCGCGAAGTACAGTTGACGGCGCTGCAGGCGATTGTGCTCAGCTGGCTAGCGATCATCGGTTACCTCTGGTTCCGCTTTGGCAACTGGACCTTCGGGGTCGCCGCCGTGCTCTGTCTGATTCACGACGTCATGTTTTCCGCAGGCTTGCTCGGAATCGCTTCTTATTTCGCTGAGTTATTCCCGACGATATCGAGCTGGCTGCTGTTAGAGCAGTTTAAGATGGACTTGTCGGGCGTGGCTGCGCTACTCACGCTCATCGGTTTCTCGGTCAACGATACGATTGTCGTTTTCGACCGTATTCGAGAGGTAAGGGGCAAAAGTCCGTTACTGACTCCCGAAATGATTAACGAAAGCATCAATCAAACGCTGAGCCGGACGATCCTGACGTCTTTCACAGCCTTCCTGGTAGTCTTCGTGTTGTATGTACTCGGCGGTCCGGGCGTACATCTATTTTCGTTCCTGATGATGGTGGGCGTGGTCGTTGGAACATATAGCTCGATCTTCGTCGCCAGCCCCTTACTGCTCATCCTGCGTGAGGGTCAACCGGCCGAACCAGCCCGTGCCACTGTCGGTCAAGCGGCGCGGCCGTAACTGGCACGATTCTCTGATGGCGTTGGCGATAGTCGCAGAGTTTGCCCACTAACCCGGCAGGGGCTCGACTCTTCTCGTAAGCTGATAAAACAGTTGAGCGACAATGGTGATGGGCTTATAAAACGCATTGGCTCAGGTATTCGCGGTATCCAACAATTTGCGGCTGTGTCCCGCAAAACATCCCTGCCGCGAACTGTCGTTCTTGTGCTCGCGGGACGCTCACGCCCTGGAAATTACCGTCGCGAACAAGGTGAGATCGACTATCTGCGATGCGAACGCCGACCATTTAGTTAATTGAGAACTATTGGAAAAACGGCCGCCGAAATCGTCTGGGTGAACCTATTTCCGCGCAGGTGTCAGACCCTTGCCCCGCATTAGGTCGGGTAATAATTTTTGCACCGCTTCGGACGGTATCGCGTAAGATTCCGTGCGGCCAGCTCGTGCAATGTTGATACCGATCACTTCGCCATCCAGGTTCACCAAAGGCCCGCCGCAATCCCGCGGCAGCAGCGTCGTATCGTGCTGGAGCACCCTCGGAAATCCAGAGCGCTTTTCACTGAATTCCCCGCCAAGGCGATTCTGAAACTCCGCTCGCGAGAAATCTTTGGGCCGCGTTCCCAAAAGAACCCGTTTCTCCACAAATTCCTGATCGCGCAGCAATACCAAGGTGACGGTAGTTTCCGGTGCATAATCGCGCAACAGTTCCAAGAGGCGTTCGGTATTCCGCACTCGTTGGCCGGCC
>JANWVZ010000147.1 GCA_025056555.1 Gemmatales bacterium
GTCGCAGCTGGGGAATTAGGGATCAGCGTCTCGGCGAAACCAGTCAACCGCTAAGGCTGCGAAGAATAAATCTATCAGGCTTGCTGAACGAGCCAGCTGCGGCAGCTCGGAGGCCGGAAACAACTGACTGTCTGGAAGGCGTAGCTATTTCAACCCGAGGTGGTGGCCTTTTCCCTCGGCTTTCTATTTACGGTGCCGATTCCCCGCGCGGGGGGCGCAATATCTTGACCAGGAGCATTGGTTCGAGCCAACTTACGCGTCAAGATAACAATGGGCTACGAGAGGTTCGATATGGAATTCATGGCAGTCGTTGCGTATAAGAATAATAGGTGAAGGTGAGCCGAAGTGGCGGAATTGGCAGACGCGCCAGGTTCAGGACCTGGTGGGCGATGAGCCCGTGTGGGTTCGACTCCCACCTTCGGCATTGGCAGGTGAAAGAAGATTTGTGAAGAAACTTGGGTTATCCGACAGGTTTGCTGTGACCGAGCAATACGCCAGGATCCGTTGTTCAAGCGGGTTTTGACAGCAATATCGATCGCAAGAGTTCATTCGTAAGGAATGGTCAGGATTCAGATGCTGAAGAAAATTGGTCGGCAGTGGTTGACACGGGTATGACGACTTGGTATAGTGAACAATGCGCTGCCTATCTTTCCAGGGGGGACCTGCACCGTGCTTCAGGCCCAAATCCCGCCTCCGGGCGTTCCGAAGCCGGCTTCGCAGGAACGATGAAGGAGCTTACCATGCTGAAAGTCGTCGCGAACCGCGTGCATGGCAACTGCGCGGGTATGCGCCGCCGGGATTTCCTTAAGGCCGGGGTGCTGGGTTTAACGGGGTTGACACTGAGCGACTTGTTACGAGTGCGTGCTCATGCTGCGCAACAGGGCCAGCCGGTAAAAAACACTTCCGTGGTCTGGCTCTGGTTGCCCGGTGGACCGACGCACATTGAAACTTTCGACCCGAAGATGACCGCGCCTGCCGAGTACCGCAGCGTGGTGGGCGCCGTGAAAACGTGCGTGCCCGGTATCGAGTTGGGGGCAATCTTCCCCAAGATGGCCCAAGTGGCGGACCGCATGGCATTCGTGCGCTCGTTTGCTCATACCAACTCGGGCCATGCGGGCGGCACTCACTTTGTCATGACGGGTTACGATCATATCCCGGCAGATAACGGTGCGCCGCCGATTCGTCCGGGCATCGGCTCCATCGTGGCGCGGGTGCGCGGACCAAATCATCCAGTGTCTGGCCTGCCGACCTATGTGCGCTTAGGGGGCATTTATGCCGATGGTCCCGCGTGGTTGGGTCCAGCTTATGCACCGTTTGATACCACAGGCAACGCCCGCAACAATATGAATCTGAAAGTGAGCTTGCAGCAACTGGAAGATCGTCGCTCGTTGCTGCGCTCGCTGGATCGGATCAACCGTGAGATCGATCAAAGCGGCCTGATGGCAGGCTTGGATAGCTTCGATCAGCAGGCCTTTAATCTGATTCTCGGTCGAGCTAAGGATGTCTTCGACCTGAGCAAGGAAGATCCACGGGTGCGTGATCGGTATGGGCCAGGGTTAGGTCAGCAGTTGCTCCTGGCACGTCGGTTGTGCGAGGCAGGCGTCGGTTTTGTGACCGTTACCTATGGTGGCTGGGATCATCATGGGAACATTAAGCAGGAACTGGAACGGCAAGCGCCGCAGCTGGACCATGCCGTGGCTACCTTCGTCGAAGACATTTATGCTCGCGGTTTAGACCAGCAGATCCTTCTGGTGATTACGGGCGAGTTCGGGCGAACGCCGCGTGTCAATAGCGGTGCTGGTCGGGATCACTGGGCGCCGCTCAGTACCTTAGCGCTGGCAGGAGGCGGTTTGAAGATGGGGCAGGTCATCGGCGAATCGAGCGCCAAAGCCGAGGTGCCCAAGACCACGCCCATCACGCCTCAGGATCTCATGGCGACCATCTTCCATGTCTTGGGAATCGATCCCCACATTCAATTCCGCGATCCGAGTGGTCGGCCAGTCTATATAGTCGAGCATGGCAATGTTATTGCCGAACTCGTATAACGCGTCGGACTGCTGACAATAACTCCACCAATTCCTGAGATCCAGAGTCACGGCAAAACACACGAACGAGGCGGCCCATTGAGGCCGTCTTTTTTGTCAGACCCTGGAAGCAACCGTATGGACTTTTGTGGATTCCCGCGCAGTGCCACACGCCTCTGATGAGGAAAACAAATGTTTCAGTCGCCCGCACGCTCTTGTTTGCTGGCAGGCGGCTATGGGCTGAGAGGGCAATGAAATATGTGAACCGGCGCAGATTGAGCGAGATTTAACCTGTTCCCAAGCGCCACGACGTTTCGGCTGCCCGTAGTACATGCAGAAAAAGGCCGGCGAGCTTTGCGTTTGCATGAAGGTCCTGAAAAAGAGCACTCCCATAAACGCGCTCAAATGGCCCAGTCGGGTTGTGCCCCGCTGGCCAGCAGCAAGGCGCGTTTGACCGCCACTTTGACGAGGTGGACCTTGTAGGCGTTCTGGCTGAGTGGAGCGGCTCCCACAGTAGCAGCTTCGCCCGCTTGCTCGGCTAGTTCGCGTGTGATCGTTTGCCCTTCGACGACTTTTTGCGCTTCCGTGGCGACGTGAGGTATCGGGGCGACATGACCTAAAACGATGCGGACATTGGTGGCCTTGCCGCCACTGAGTCGAAATGCCACGGCCGCTTGGGCTAACGGCCAATCGTAACTTTGTTTATGTCGGACTTCGTAGCTGGCATTGCGCAAGCCCTCAACGGGAATAAGAACGCGTACCACTATTTCGTTCGGCGCCAGCACATGCTCGCGTTGATCGGGTTTAGTCGGTGCCTGGAAGAACTTGTTTAGTTCGATAGTACGTTTGCCGCTTGGGCCGACGACCTCCACGCTGGCCCCCAGTGCGATCAATGCCGGGGCTAACGTCGAAGGATGGACTATTACGCACGGATGCCCTTTGGTGAAGATGGCGTGATAGCGGTTTTCGCCATCGGAAGCGAAACACCGTCGGCCGCCTTTGAGCAGACACAACACGTGTTCATCGCGGAAATACCAACAGCGATTGCGTTGACACAGATTACCCCCCAACGTGCCCATGTTGCGGATTTGGGGCCCACCGACTTGGGCCGCGGCGTCCGTCAGTGCGGGGAAGAGGTTCTTCAGTTCCGCATGCTCCGCAATATCGGCAATTTTTACCGCGGCACCGATACTCACGGTAGGCTTCGTGCCAGGTAAAATCTGCGGTACTTCAATCCGCGTGAAAACGGGATCTTGAATAAAGGTCAAGCTGACAACTTTATCGGGCTGAGCAATGTATTCTTTCTGCAAATCGAGCAGGTCAGTACCACCCGCCAATAGCTCCGTAGTGCCCCAACGGTTATCGAGCAAGGCGACAGCAGCTTCCAGGCTGAGCGGACGGTAGTAGGTAAAGTTTTTCATGGGGGATACTCCTGGCTGGTCTGGGCCGAGCCTCGAAGTTGCTCGGGGTTATTTCCTGGCATGGAGAGCAGCAAGTACGCGGTCGGGGCTGAACGGGGTACGTGGGACACGCACGCCCAGCGCGTTGCAGATGGCGTTGCCAATGGCCGCGGCAGTGCTGATAGTCGGGGGCTCACCGATGCCAATGACACCGCGCTCGGGCATGTCGTGCATATGCACGATGATTTCTGGCATGTCGAGCATCCCACCGAGCTTGTAAAACTCGAAATCCGGGTTGACCATGCGGCCGGTCTGTTCGTCCACAATCATCTCCTCAAACATGGCGAGGTTGATGCCCATGATCACGCCCCCGGCCACTTGGGATTCACAGGCGAGCTTATTGATTACCATCCCGCAATCCTGCACGGCGACAATTTTGTCCAGTCGCACCACGCCAGTTTCCGTGTCCACCCACACTTCGGCGACTTGGACGCCGCCCACTCCGAGATTCGACAATCCCGGAATCCAGTTGCCCTGACCGCGGACAGTGTCCACACCGAGTCGGGCACAGAATTGCCGCCACGTGAAAGTTTTTCCACTGGCTTTGTCGGTAATCTTATTGGGCTCGAGGACCAAGTCGTCAGGCTTCAAACCCAACTTTGGCGCGACCTTGCGGAATAATTCGTCGCGGGCATTGATCGCGGCTACCAGGGCTGCCGGAGCCGTCCCTGGTGCAGTCGTGCTGCCGCCAGAGCCGGTCGAGCGACCGATTTGGCTTTCGCCGATGACGACGGTGAGGTCTTTCGGGTCGAGCCCGAGTGCCTCGGCGACGACAATGGCCAACACCGTGCGTTCGCCTGTGCCGAGGTCTTGCGTGGAACATTGCACTAACACCGACCCATCGCTGGAAATGGTGACGAAGACGTCGTTATCCGCGCGACCAGCGCCGCCCCAAGTATGCAGGGCCATGCCGATGCCATGCTTCCATGGTCCCTTGGTCGGTCCTTTGCCGGGCGGATGCCATTTCTTTTTCCACTGCGACAATTCGGCGGCGATGCGAATTTCGTCGGTGTAAATGGTGTTCCGCAGCGCGGGGAAACTCGTAGGAATCTTTGTGACCGCGGCAGGATCGTTCTGGGGGAGGTTCTTCAGCCGGACTTCCATCGGGTCTAAACCCGCGGCATTGGCGAAGTCGTCTACGGCGCACTCAGTAATGAAACAGTTCTGCGGATGGGCTGGGGCGCGCATGGCTCGAGCCGCGCCATGATTGAGCCGCACGATGTCAGTGCTGATTCGCACATTGCGCACCTCGTAAACGTAAGGCAGGATGCCGATGTTAACACCCGCAGCTCGTCCCACCCCAGGCGTGCCGTAAGAAGCTGCCTCGAACACACTAATCGTGCCGTTCCGACTTCCGCCGATGGTCACCGTCGCAGTAGCGCTGGGACGATTGCCCGCGGCCAGATGCTCTTCATCACGATCCAGGAAGAGCTTGACGGGCGCCTTCGCAACCAGGGCCAGAACTGCGGCAAGCTGGCCTTGAATATCGGGACCGAACTTACTGCCATAGCCACCGCCCATATGATGCGTAATGCAGCGCACGCTACAGGTAATTCCGTGGCCTGCGAGAAAGCCTTGCAATTGACCGGCCGTGCCGGGTACAGCCTGCGTGGTGCACCAGATCGTCAGGCTCTTCGGACTTTCCCACTCCGCCACCAGACCATGGGTTTCCAAGCAGCAATGGGTGATTACGGGGACGCCATAGGTGCCCTTCACCAGAACTTCCGCTGCCTTCTTGGCACCGTCGGGATCGCCTTCGGTACGACTACCGCCTGCCAGGACATTGCTGGCATCCTTACCGGGCACCGTGCTCGGCCCTAGCCGCTTCTGCAACGCAGTTTCTTCTTTCACGATGAAGGGCAGCTGTTCATACTCAATCTTGACCAGACGCAGGGCATCGCGAGCATGTTCTTCGGTATCGGCGGCAATGGCGAGAATTTCATCGCCGTGATAGAAAAGTTCTCGGCCCACGTCGGTCACAGAAACTGGGAATTCCCAGCCCGGCTTACCCTCTTTCCGTCCGGCCGTGTAATTGACTTGCCCGACGGTTACGATAGCCCGCACGCCGGGGGCTTTCTGTGCTTGGGAAAGGTCCAGGCTCTTGATGCGGCAATGGGCGTATGGGCTGCGGAGAATCAGGGCGTGTAACATGCCCGGGCGGTTGATGTCCTGGCTGTAACGAGCCCGACCTGTAGCCTTATCCGGGCCATCGAGCCGCGGGACTTTGGTACCAATAAGGCGACGCTTTTCCGGCCATTTGATTTCCGCCATGGTTTAGCCTCCCTTCTTGCACAGGCTGCGCAGGGCGTCGCGCATCTGTTGATAGGTACCGCAGCGACAGATGTTTCCGGCCAGGCACTGCTCAACTTCATCGGGCGTGGCGTTGGGATTACGGTCGAAACAACCCTTCATGGCCATGACGAATCCTGGCGTGCAGAAACCGCACTGTTGTGCATCGTACTGCGCGAAGGCGGCAGGAACGCGGTGCAGTTGGCCATCTTGATAGAGGCTTTCCGGCGTTTCGATTTTCTTGCCCTGGGCTTCCAGCGCCAGCATGGTGCAAGCGTAGATCGGTCGGCCGTCTAACAGCACCGTGCAGGCGCCGCAGGTGCCTCGATCACACACGCGCTTCGGCCCCGTGATGTCCATGTAATGCCGCAAACAATCGAGCAAGGTCACGCGCGGTTCAATCTGCACGCTGATGCGCGCTCCGTTCACGACCAACTCACACGCCACCGCATTCGGACCGAAACCTACCGTTTTCGGAGCCTGTACTTTGCTCGCTTGAGTTCGTGCTTCGCTCGTCTGGAGCAAGGTGGTGGCGGCTGCACCTAAACCGGTTCCCGTCAGAAACTGACGCCGGGAGATGCCCGGCTTACCGGGGGGTGGATGCGTTTCGCTCATGGGCACTCCTCCCTTCGGCTGGAAAGTCGGGGTGGGTTGCATTCCGTTCGTTGGGCGATTGTAAAATTTCTCAGGGCAGGGTCAAGCTGCTAACAAAAATTTTTTCTTGGCATGCGCTCCCAGTGGACAAACTTATCGGATCAACAACTGTTGGCGCAATGTGCCGTGGACACGTATCGAGCCAGTGGCCCCGGCGGACAAAAACGCAATAAGACCGACTCGGCCGTGCGGCTGCGTCACTTGCCGAGCGGTTTGCAAACCATCGCCGAGGAAAGCCGCTCCCAGCATGAAAACAAGCACCGTGCCCTGAAACGCCTGCGTCAACGCTTTTTTCTACAACTTCGCGAACCGTTTCCGCCGCAAGATGCGGAGGCCGTCGAGCTGTGGCAACAGATCGGGCAGCATCGCCTGAAATTGGGTCAGCGCCACCCACGGTACTGGCCCACTGTCGGTTTGGTACTCGACGCCCTGGCCGCTCATCAAGGTCAACTCGCTGCCACCGCGGAAGCCTTACGCGTCTCTACCGGCCAACTCGTCCGTTTCCTCGCCAGTAACGATAAGGTTTGGCAAGAGGCCAATCAGCTACGGCGTCAGTTTCACTTACATCCGTTACAAACGCCGTGTTAACTGCCAGCTGTCCTGGCCATTTTTCTTCTGGGCAGTATAATCTCACTGAGCCTTCATTTATTACACATTTCAACTCGGAGTTGCCTTGAACCTTCCCGTCTTCAGCCTCCAACCTGATTTGCACTAAGCCTCGTCGCTTTTCCGCCTCTCTTACTTATTTCGACCACTCGCTATCCAACGGATCAACAATGTACACAACCTGGCTGATTCTCATCGCTTGTGTCCTGGCCATCGCCGCCTTGTATTACCTATTTGTGAATAGACGTCGGAGGTGAGCACGAACGAATAGCCCATCAGCGCTGCGACACATAAGCTCCGATGCTTACAATCACGTTGGAGCAGCGGCGCTCGTGGAGCGTAGAGCGGTGAAGTGCCGCGGCGGACGAATGCGCAAGCCATGATTTATCTCGATAACAACGCCACGACCTCTTTGCTCCCCGAAGTGCGCGCTGCCATGGAACCGTTCTGGACGGAGCACTTCGGCAATCCTTCCAGTGCGCACCGCTTTGGCCGATTGGCACGCAAGGCTATCGAGGATGCTCGGGAACAAATCGCTCAATCTCTGGGCGCGTTCCCCGACGAACTGATTTTCACCAGTGGCGCTACGGAAGCGAACAACCTCGCCGTTTTTGGCCTGCCGCGAAGCCGCGGCGTGATTCTGTCGAGCGGCATCGAACACCCTTCGGTGCGCGAGGCCGTGGCTGCTTTGGTGCAGCGGGGTTATTCGCAGCGCGAGTTTCCCGTTTGTTCAGACGGTATCGTGGACGCAGAGGCTTTCGATTCGCTGTGCGACGGCGAAGTTCAGCTCGCGTGCCTCATGCTGGCCAACAACGAAACTGGCGCTCTCCAGCCTGTCCGGGCGTTAGCGCACATCTGCCAGGAACGGCGCATTCCCCTTCACTGCGACGCCGTCCAAGCGGTGGGCAAAATCCCCGTGCAGTTTCACGAACTGGGCGTCACCACGCTGAGTTTTTCAGGGCACAAGCTACACGGGCCGAAAGGCATTGGCGGATTATTGGTGCGTCGCGGGGTGAAGCTGACGCCCTTATTTCACGGTGGCCATCAGGAACGTGGACGCCGACCAGGCACCGAACCCGTACCATTGATCGTTGGGCTCGCTAAGAGCATCGAACTGGCTCATCGCGACAGGCAAAACCGATTCGATCATGTGCGGCAACTGCGCCAAGTATTTCTCGATGGCCTGCGCCGTCGCTGCGCTCCGATCTTTGTGAACGGCCCGGAGCACGACAGCCTGCCCCACACACTGAACGTTTCCTTTCCCGGCTGTCGCGCGGAAGTCCTACTGATGCGCCTGGATTTGGCAGGAATCGCGTGTTCCGCGGGGTCGGCCTGTTCCAGTGGCTCGCTCCTGCCGTCTCCCGCGTTGCAAGCGATGCACCTTCCTGACGAGCGTCTGCATTCCGCCGTGCGTTTCAGTTTCAGCCACCTTAACACGCTCAACGAGATTGAGCGGGCAGTACAGCTCATTGCCGAGGTGGTTTGTGAGATACGCCAACTGACCGCCGATGATTCCGCCTGGAGCGCGCCTTCCATGTTCGCGAGCCGGTAACTGGCTGTCTCAGAATCGCGTTGCCTGAGGGTGAGTTGGGAAAGTTGCTCGCAACCTGACCTCGGCCAGCATCGGTTCCTGCACCAAAAGATTATCCTTGCGAATGCGGCTGGTAATCGTTGCCGACATTCCGATTGCGCTGCTATTCCTTGTTTCTAAGTTGTATACTGCAGCGGTCCTTGCGAGCGGCCGTCACTGCGGCGACCTGCCATCCAAAAGGCTCCGGCTATGCACCGTTGAGTTCCGTCAAATGGCTGACACGTTTAGGCTGTCGGTCGATGTCTTTCGATGCTCACGGGAACTTCGCACTCTGACCTTGCGCTTAGGGCCGACATAATACTCAGCCAGTA
>JANWVZ010000148.1 GCA_025056555.1 Gemmatales bacterium
CGTAGGATCGGCCCCTGAAGTGGCGGAAGCAGCTGTGTCGCAAGTCTCTGCTCAAAAGCGACTTGCGAATTTTCGCTTCCCCTGCGGCGACCGCGCAGGCAAGTGTCGAAAAACTGCGGGCAAAACGCGCGGCAAAACAAGGATCGGAGGGGGGCGGAAAACAGCCTTTGCCTCTGCCCCATTTCCGACCCGAGATAGAATATAACCACAATAGCAATGATTGTCAGAAGCCTATATTTTTCCTCTTTTGCGATGGTTTACGTAACATAATCAACTAAGTCATCAACCCGCGCGATGCCGTTATTTTGCTTTATTTACCATCTCACAAATCTGAAATCGTATCGGGGTACCTTCTTGGCCTCCAGCACTTTACGGGCTTCTGGCGACGCTGCCCAAGCCTCAGCGATAATGTCGGCCAACTCATCCTTTCCCGTCCCTACCACTTTCTGAGTTCAATGGGAGGGTTCTGCCAACCGAGTGTAACCTCCGGGCAAGCCGCTTACGTCGCCGGTGCCGGCCCGACCGAGTTAGGTATGCACCACATTATCAACACTACGCAGGCAGGCTTTCTGATACTTTGCCGATTTAGTCCGTGGTGAGCCGGCGCGCTTGGTCCATGACGGGTCAGCGCACTAAGTCGGTGATGAGCCAGCGTGCTTAGTGAATGACGGGTCATTGCACCAAGTCGGTGATGAGTCAACGCGTTTGGTGTTTGACGGGTCAGCGCACCAAGTCCGTGGTGAGCCGGCGCGCTTGGTCCGCCAGGACCCAGGACGCTACAACCATGACGTGCCATTCGTTCGTCATGCTTGCTTGGGTGCGTAATATCAGGCTTCGTCGGTAAGGAAACCAACACCTTTCAAAAGAATGCCCACGGTCTCGTGGTTGCCAGGCAGGCGGTCAGTGGCAATGCGCTGGGAAGGGCAGGAGATTGCCTGAGTTGTCGAAAGCCCAGTCGCTCGCCGAGCCGACCGTGCTGCAGCGGGTTTGCGGGGGGCCGCTTCGGAAACAGGCCTCCGAAGCCTGTACCAGTTCCAGTTGCAGCGTATTGCGAATGCGAAGGATGCGGGCCTCGCTGGGATCATCGGGCGCCACGATGGATAAGGCGGCGTCGAGGACTTCGCGGTCGCTCTCAAAATGCACCGGGATGAAGGCGCCCTGGGGGTAACCTGCGGTCAGGCAATTGATGACGGTAGCGCGATAATCCATCTTGCGCACCAGCCGGGAAGTCGTAAAATCCGCCAAGCCGATGCCTGTGGCATTGCCGTGGGTCTTGTCCGAGAGGTCGCGCACAAATATCAGTCGCATTTCCGGCTGGGGGATATCGGGGGAAGCCTTGAGGGCGCGTTTGCGTCCGACCACATTCGTGTCCATGCCGGAACCACTGATTTCTTTGCCAATTTCGTCCACAATGAGTAAGTCGGCCTGCCGCCAGGGGAGTCGCGGCAGCCATTGTCGTGCCAGGACGAGCAGTTCCTCCTCGCGCCGCTCCAGGTGTTCGGGCGGAACGGCCTCCACCAGGGCAGTTTCGTCGTAGGCGTTTTCGACGATGGCCAGGCCGAATGCCACCGATTTGCGGGCCTGGATGTGCCGCGCTACCGATCGCACCACCGTATCGTAAGGCTGCTGCAGAAGGATGCGGTGGTAGCGCGTCGCACCAGCATGTTTGCCCAGACCGATCATGAGCATTTTCAGCAAACCGCTCTCGATAGGCCCGTGAAATGCCGTGTGGGGTTTAATCCGAGCCACCACGCCAATGTGGTCGGCCTCCGCCGCGTACCGGTCCAAAACCACGGGAAATCCGTCGGCGGTTTGGCCCAACGACACAACGTCCATAGTCGCCCGAATCGGGGCTTGAACAAATTCCTCCGTGATACCATAAGAGGCCAGCACCCGCCGCTGACCGTCGGCAGTGGCACCGCCATGGCTGCCCATAGCCGGGACAATAAAAGGCTCGGCGCCGAGTCGGCGCAGGAAACGAACGGTTTCCCGCAGAATGACCGCAATATTGGCGATGCCGCGACTGCCGGCGGTCAGGGCCACCGTCTGGCCGGGTCGGATGCGTCGGGATAACTCCAGAGTGGATAAGGTCTGCGCCACCGTTCGTGCGATATCGGTTACCTGCGGTCGGTCAAACTCCTGCCGCAGCAGAACGAGTTTCGGATAAGGCATGCTTCAGCTCCTTGAGGAATCCTGCAGGATGCGCCGCAGTTCCTGGACGACAGCTCGGGGATGTTCAGAACGGCATACGGCTGAGGAAACAGCAGCGCGGCGCAGACCGGCCTGCACTACCTGGGCCAGGTTCGCCGGGGTAATGCCGCCAATGGCAAACGCCGGCAGCACGGTTTCCGCAGCGGCCAGCCGGACATATTCCAGGCCGGCCAACTCGGAAATTTCCTTGGTCGTCGTGGCAAACACCGGGCCGACGCCGACATAATTGGCACCGTTTTCCACCGCCTGGCGCAGTTGCGACAGGGTATGAGTGCTCAATCCGATGAGGCGGTGTGCTCCGACCAGACGCCTGACCTGACTCAACGGTAAATCATCCTGACCGAGGTGCACGCCGTCGGCTTGAACCAGCAGGGCCACGTCGGGCCGATCATTGACAATGAACAGCGCTCGGGCTTCGCAGGTCCAGCGGCGAATTAGTTCGGCGCGGCGGAGCAATTCGCGGTCGGGCAGATTCTTTTCCCGCAATTGAATCATGTCCGCTCCGCCGGCCAGGGCTTCTTTCACAGTCCACTCCAGCGGTCGTGCACACAAGCTGCCCGTCACAATCACGCACAGCTGCGACTGGGCCAGTGCTTCCAGGCTGGTCTGCAGCGCCAGGGTCGCTTTTTCCAGAGTATAGCCGCGATAACGCAGCGATGCCAGCCGTGCCGCGCGTTCGGGATGGTGCAAACGCAAGTACTCTTCCAGAGTGCGCAGAGCTTCGTGGAGGCGGCTGCAATTGATCCGCACCAGTTCCCTGAAGGAATAGCGCCGAGTAGTCTGGTCAAGCCCGGCGGCGGTGCCGACATCGGCGGGCGTGTCGCGCGCTGACAGCAAGGGCAGTCCCGTGTCGCAGATCAGGACCGACAACTCGTGGCGCAACTCACGCCATCCGCGGTGCAGGCCGGCATCATTCAGGACAAATCGGCAATATTCCTCGACAACGCGGCACGCCTCCCGAGCGCGATTAAAATTGGCGTCTATGATGCGAGCGAGGGAATGTGTCTCCGTGGCTGTTTCCAGTGCCAGCGGTTCGTCCATCCTCAGGGCAGGCATCTGCGGTTGCACCCGCGCCTGCAGACGTTCCAGGGGCAGCCCCAGCTTTTCCAGGCAGCCACGACAATGATCATCGGCTTGCACCAGGGCAAGCAGGACATATTCGCTGGCCACGGTAGCCTCACCACTAGATTCCAAGGCCAGCCGCCTGGCCGCCCGCAATTCGCGGAAAAAACCCTGAACCAATTGGGGGGCCTCCGTCTCCTCCACCAGGGGCGCCGGCGGGAAAACCGGCACCACGTCCCGTTGCAATAATTCCCCCAATAACTGTTCGCGAGCTATGCCGAGTTCTGCCAGCATCTGTGCGACCCGACCCTCGGGCTCCGCACATAACGCACACAGCAGGTGCGCTGGTCGGAGCGGCTGGGCTAAGTGAGCCGCCAGCCAGTGGGCTTGGGCCAAGGCGCGCAACACCGCGGGCGTTACTTCGGGAAGCATGACCCGTTGGAACACCTCCTTCCCCAGTTCGCCAGCCGACTGGTTCGGCGCGGCCGGCGGAACTGCGGTCGTCCGTCATCAAATCTTATCCCAGACGATTTGGCAGACATCCAGCACCGGTCCGTCCACGCAGACACGGGAATAATCCCAACCCTCCAAAGTCCGCGTCGGTACGACGCAACTGTAACAGATGCCTGTGCCACACGCCATGGGCGATTCCAGCGCCACATGACAGGGAACCTGCCAGCTCTGAGCCAGTTGAGCCACCGCTCGCAACATCGGCATCGGCCCACAGGCCACCCAATAGTCACCCCGTTGAGGACGGGGTAACTCCGCCAGCACGTCGGTAACGCGGCCGGCGCGGCCCGCACTGCCGTCTTCTGTACTGATATGCACAGCCACGCCCAGACGTTCAAAATCGGTAACGCCGGCCAATAAATCCGCCGTCCGCGTGCCATAGACCAGGACCACGCGGTCACATTCCCGCCGTGCCGGCTGCCCGGCATAACCGACTAAGCCCAGAGCTCGCTGGGCCAGGGCGAGAAAGGGTGTGTGTCCGATGCCGCCACCAATCAGTACCAGATCGCCCACGCCGTCGTAGCGAGGAAACGGTTTACCCAGGGGCCCCCACACGCTGAGCTGATCCCCCGGACGCAGCCGCTCCAGTAAACGCGTCATCTTCCCCACTACAAAGTAACCAATATCCACTGCATGAGGCTGGCCCGTTTCATCGCGGACGGTGTCCATCATCGCAAAGGCGCGTCCCAACAACGGGTCCCAGCGGTCCGGGAAGCGCAACATCAGGAACTGACCCGGCGCGATAAGACCAGCCAGTTCGGCGCTGGCTAACCGCAGCCGATAGGTAGCGCGCGCCAATTTCACGTTTTCCAGGATCGATACCGTGCCGTGAAAAAAGCGGGTGGTTTTCATAGAGTCTTGCCGTTGTCTCGAGACTTCCGCGACGAACTGGAGGACCCTTTGCGCCCGCGGGAAGTTGGTTGGTCTGGTTTGGGATGGGCAAATGCCACCTGACGCAGCGCCGCCAGTTCCTTGCCGGAGAGGGGTCGGGCCCGCCCCTTTTTAAGTCGGCCTAATTTCAAGGGGCCGATAGCTATCCGTTTCAGATGCATGACCTTGTGGCCGAGTTTCGCCAGCATCCGTCGGATTTCGCGATTCTTACCCTCGGTCAGGGTGATTTCGAGGAAGGTACTTTTTCCGCGAAGGCCCAGGCGTCGCACCCGCTGAGCCCGCATCTTACCCGCACTGGTCCAGACCCCTTGTTCCAACTCCTGAAGAATCTCCGCCGAGGGCCAACCCGCCACTTGAACGATGTAGGTTTTCTCCACGCCGAACTTCGGGTGGGTCAACCGATAGGCCAATTCCCCGTCGTTGGTCAGGAGCATCAGGCCCTCGCTTTCTTCGTCGAGCCGTCCGACCATGAAGAGGCGTTCCGGCACATGCAGCAGCAAATCCACGACTTTGGGACGGTTTTGCGGGTCCGAGGTGGTGGACAAATATCCCGGCGGCTTATTCACCACCCAATAGACATAGCGCTGAGGCCGCAGCAGTTCGCCATCGAGCCGGACCTCCTGCCCCGGCGCGACACGACAGGTCAAGTCGCGCACTACTTGGCCGTCCACGCTGATTCGTCCCGCACGGATCAGGTCTTCCACCTGGCGGCGCGATCCTAATCCCACCAGTGCCAGATACCGGTTCAGGCGCATCGCTTCTTGGCGTGGCATAGCATGCTTATTTTAGAACTTCCCGGCGACAAATCGTCGCCTGAAACGAAGAAACCGCGGCTCGGAGGCCTGGGGCATCCCCCCAGGTGTGCCATCATTCTGCCCGCGGCACTTACGCAACTCCGAGCCGCGCTTGATCGAGACTTCGCGGATATGACAGGCCGAGGTTTACCAGCGGAAAGTGTACATGAAGTAGAACAACTCCGGGGACTGGCCAGGACCGGTGGCTTTGATGAAATCACCGGCGTACAGCTTGGACCAGCCCAGCAGAATATCGGAGTGATTGGACAAGTGGAAGTTGAAGATCAGGTCGAGTTCATGACCAACGTCGTTTCCGGCACTGCCGGTCAGGTCTGTACGGCTTGGCAACCCGGCCACACCGTACAAGGCGTCCTTCGGACTGACCAACCAGAAGCGGTGGTACTGAATCCAGACCGTGATCCATTTCGTAGGATAAAGGAACAAGTGCATGTTGAAATCATGAATGTTCTGGCGCCCCACCAGGTCAATCCAGCCCATGTAGTAGTGGCCGAAGGGGAAGAGTTGATTGAAGGTGTTGTAGTCGCCACTATTGGGAGTGCGGTCGCCGGAAGCAAAGTCGTAATAGACCCAGAAGGTCGGAGTCCAAAGCCAATCAGCCCGTGTATATCCCACGCCGGTCGTTACCATGCCGGCCAGGATGTCCTGGGACCCGCGCTCACCAAACTGTACGGCCGCCTCCACATCCCAAAGCCAACGATTCTGCCAATCGCCGGCATATCGGCTGCCTAAAGTGTGGACGTGATAGGGCGCTATCTGCAGACCCTGGAGCAGGACATTATTCGTGTTGTCCAGCAACAGGTAGTACATGTCCAGGAACGTGCCGCGCCGCGGACGATAGGTCGTCCACAAGCCGAAGAAGTTCTGGTTGTTATCTTTTGAGTCCAGCCGTGAGGGATTAGGGATGACCGGCTGCAGCCAGAACACATCCACGTCCCATTTCTCGCCCTGCCGGTAGCCGCGGATTCCGTCAAAAGTCCTGCGGGTGTTGGCCCAGTCCAAAGTCGAGATCAGACGCTGCGAACCGAGCAACATCTCCTGGCGGCCGATGCGGACGTAAATCGGATGATCTTCCCAGTCACCGACCTTGAATTCGACGAACGCGTTGAGAAAATCCGAACGGTTTACGTCAATGCGCAGGGGAGGCAATTCCGGATCGAACGAGTGAGCATCCAGGAACTCCGCATACACCCGCACCAGATCACGATACCACAAGTCCGTCCAGACGCGCGTACGCAGCAGCGTGTAATCGTTATCTGCCCCGCTGAGCCGGCTGTTGATTTCGTGCATGTAGCGCACCCAGAAGGCGCCCCCGGTGGCAAACAGCCAGTTATCTCCGATGTGGATGCGATGCAGGAAATCCGACCAGTCATAATCCGTGTTGTTCGGATCGTCCAGATAGCGAAAATCGGCGTCGAAGAATGAAGGTGGCATCAGGCCGAATCGCGGATACGGAAACTTGGGCGGAGCGGTGCGATAATTCCCAGTCAGCCAATCGTGCAATGAGTAATATCCCGGTCCCGTGGGCGGAACGGGAAAGTCTCCCGGACGCGGAAAGATTCGGGCCTGGGGCACACGGCTCCAATTCACCGGTTCATCCGAATACAGGAAGTGACCGAGCAACCCGCTCTCCCACCACCGCGGGCACACTTCCTGTACCATGACGCCCGCAGAGCTTTCGGGTTTCGGTAACAGCGAACCCGAAGCGGAAGGTGGGCTTGAATGCTCCTGTGCCGAAGCATAATGGCCTGCCACCAGGCTCACCACCACCAGCACCCACTTCAGACCCGGTTGTTTCGGAGCAGGGTGAGAGTATCCGGTTCCTTCCATCTCGTTCTCCTTTTCCATCCCTGGTCCCAATGAGCACAGGCCAGTCCCACTTGCTGAACCATCGGCAAGGTTATGAGCCCTACCATCCTCATAGTGAAATCCTTAACCCAATCTCGTTCAGGCTGGATTCGGTAAACCCGTTGTCTCTGTCAAGAACGTCCCGCAGCACTGGCCTGGGGGGCGGGAAAATCATACATTGCAGCACGGCAGTCCCCAGATTTATCCAGCCATGCCGAACGGAAGGGTGCGTCGCCCCATGGAAATCACCGCTGCAAAACCCCGCCTGACGAAATCTGGTTTCACCTGAGTATTGCCCTGTTAAGGGCGGCGTGTCCGTTGGCTTTCTGAGGCCGCTTTGGTGCTGATTTCCCTGCTCAGCCCCCAGGATCAACCCGGCGCGACCTGGTGCTATCATCCCTTGCCCGAATGCTTCTCCTGCCACTGTCTTCAGCTTCCCCATAACGTGCTATTCCCCAAAAAGGAGGACCACGATGCGCTTGGCAATGCTGAGTCTCCTCAGTCTGCTTGCCCTGGAGGTGGTGCTGGCGGCAGATCCCCCCGTACCGGCTCTGCCTCAACCCGGCAACCTGATCATTGACCACACGCGCGGCGAGGTCATCTTGTCCGCCAAAGTACAGTATCCTCGCGGCAAGCCCTGCATTGACGAATACGGGGAACGCGTGCAGGCGTTTGTCGGCTGTGCCCAAGCGGCCGGAGGCGAAGCTAAGATGGCTGAGTACTTTGTCTTCCTCGTGGACGTGCCTACCGAGCGCGTCTATGAAGCGCTCCTTCGCCTCGGCTGCAAACCCCGAGTTCATTACAGTATCCAGGAAGGCCGTAAACGCAGCGGCTTGAAGCCCACCACCACCCCCGACGATTACCTCCAGGGCGACCCCGTCCAACTCTCCATCTTGTGGCGCGAAGGCGAAAAATGGATCGAGAAGCCCTATCAGGATTTCGTCACCGAACGTGTCCTCGTCGAAGGCCAACCCACTGAAAAACCGTGGACCCCCCACTTCGTCTTTCACGGTTCCGGCGTAATCCACAAGTCTGGCACCGGCTGCATTGCCTGTCCGTGCGATTGCGCCGGCGGCATTATCGCAGACAATCGCTATCCCGTCTATGACCCCAAGCCCTTAGTCAAGTTCGACCTGTCCAAGGCACCGAAAGAAGGCACCCAGGTTTACGTCCGTATCCGACCCCTGATCAGCCGCTAGGTCCCGGGCATAACGCTCGGACTCTCAGGAACCGCCGACCGCGATACCGCTTGGAGCCGCCTCATCTGCGAAATCGCCGATCATTCACTGCCCTCTCGGCCAAGTTCAGGTGACCGGTTACGCCTTCCATGCATGTGAGCCGACTCACCCGTCTCTTGCCGCGACGACTTGGACGATCGCACCTGTTCGGCCCTCCACACTGCCTGACAAAGTGAATAAATGATTGCGCTCTCGAGCCGACCATTTGGAGAATCGAGCCGTTTCAGCGGCTCTCCGTCAGGCAGTTTTTCCCACCCAAAAATTTTTTATTTTTGCTCTTGAC
>JANWVZ010000149.1 GCA_025056555.1 Gemmatales bacterium
TATCTGCGGATTTACGACGCGAAAGACCAGCTGATCAAGACCCTGACGAGCAAGGCCCCGCCTGAGGAACCGCGTGAGCCGGGCGACTACAGTGAGCGTGAACCGCGTAAGCCGGATTTGGTGGCCGAGCCTGGATTGCAGCGGGTCGTGTGGGACCTCACGGCCGAGGGGGCGAAGAAGATTCCGCGCGCCATTCACGAAGGCGCCGACCCCGAAACCGGACCACTCGTGTTGCCGGGCAAGTATCGCCTGGTTCTGGAAGTGGACGGCCATCGCTCGGAGCAAACGCTGGAGGTGCTGCCCGATCCGCGAGTTCAGTTGCCTTCCTCCGTGCTCGAGGAACGTTGGCACTTCACCCGCGTGGTGCAGCAACGTGTGGCCGAGGTGGTGGATTTGGTCGAACAAGTGCGTTTAGTGCGCGACCAATTGCAGCGCCGCAATGAATGGCTTGGGCAAGAGCCAACATATGCTGCCTTGCGCAAGCAGTCCCAAGCGCTCATCGAGAAACTGGACCAGCTCGAAAACCAGTTACACAATCCCAAGGCCCGCATCTCCTATGATTTGCTGGCGGAGAGAGGTGGCTCACGGTTATATTCCAAATTGCTCGTACTCTACGACGTGTGCCTGGATGCCGATGGCCCCGTAACTCAGGGGATGCGGGAGGTTCTCCGCGATCATGAGAGCGAGTTGGCGAGCTACCGGGAAGCCTGGCAGAAACTCGTGCGGGACGACTTAGCGCCCCTCAATGAGTTGGCTCAGCAACTGAAGGTGCCTCCGATTTGGTTACCGACCAAGGCAAATAAGACATCGCCAAGGTAAACGCGGCCAGAGGACATTACGATAATTGAATCTAAGGTAGTGGGACTAAGGTGACTGAGAAATCTCCACGGTCAGTGCGGTGCCTAAGTTACTTGCCAATTGACTCGCTATAGTGGAGAATAACAAAGTGAGCAGTTCATCAGCAACATTGGCACGGTTTCAGGAGGAATCAACGATGCGAAAGCGATTCAGCTCATTCGGGGTAGCGCGGACTCTTGTGGTGTTGATGGGGTTAGGAATGGCCACGAGGCTGAGTTGGGATGGGGCAGCGCCCGAGCATAGTGCGCTGGGGCCAGTGGTGCAGGCTCAGGATCGTGGTCGCGGCAACCAACTCACCCCCGAACGGGTCAACCGTGCCATTGACCGCGCTATGGATTATCTGCGCCGCAATCAGCGCGGAGGGAATTGGGAAGGCGGGGGCGGAGCGATAGGGGTGCTGGGTCTGATTGAAGGGGGACACACTTCGCTTGCCACCCTGGCTTTGTTAGAAGCCGGCGAAGACCCCAGTTCGCGCACCATCCAACAAGCCTTGGATTATCTGCGGAAATTACCGCCTCGCTCGACTTACGTCGTCGCCCTGCAGACTATGGTCTTGAGCCGCGCCGAGCCGAACAAGGATCGTTTGCTCATCGCCCGCAACGTGGATTGGTTGATGAAAGGATTTCACCCGCAGCGGGGTTGGTCTTATGGCGCTGAGGGGCGTTTGGGAGGTGGGGATAACTCCAACAGCCAGTATGCAGTGCTTGGGCTGTACTACGCCCACACTTACGGTGGGGTCAAAGTGGATGAGAAGTTCTGGCGCGCAGTCGAGGCATTTTACCTGGCCAATCAGCATCCAGTAACAGGAGGTTGGGGGTACGGCACAGGCGGTCCTCCGGGTGATGAACGAGTCACCATGACAGCAGCGGGTGTGGCCAGTTTGCTCATCTGCCGGGAAGTGTTGGCTTTCTCCCGGGAAAGGCCCCGCGCTGATGGCAGTTTCGAGAATTGCGGTCCGCGTCCCCAAGATGTTCGGCTAGAAGCTGGCCTACGCCGTCTCGGTCAGCTGTTTACTTACAACGTCAATCCCTGGCGTTATTACAACTTTTACGGCATCGAGCGCGTTGGCCGACTCTCGGGGCTGAGGTTCTTCTACAAGGACAATGTGGTCGGGCCGGTCGCTTACGACTGGTATCGCGAAGGGGCAAATCTGTTAGTGCAGACGCAACGGGAAGATGGTTCCTGGAGCGGAGTGGGCGGCTTGGATAGCGACCCGATTATCGCCACGAGTTTCGCCCTGCTCTTTTTATCCAAAGGCAAGACACCGATTCTCATTCACAAACTCATGCACGGCCCGGCAGTGCCTGGCTGGGGACGATTACTTCAGGGCGATTGGAACAACGACCCCAACGACATGCGGAACCTCACCGACTTCTGTAGCCAACATTTGTTCAAGAAAGATGGTCGGCCTGTCCCGGTCAGTTGGCAGATTTTCGATGGCAGTCGGCTCGACCCTGCGCGACCCGATTCCGTGGCCGCCCTGTTACAAGCCCCGATTGCCTATTTCAACGGCCATAAGGCACCCATGTTCACCCCAGGGGAGAAACGGCTGCTTCGCGAATTCGTCGAGCAAGGCGGCTTTATTCTCTGCGAGGCCTGCTGTGGCAGCAAAGAATTCGACGCTGCCATGCCGCAGTTGGTCAATGACCTCTTTGGCCCCGACGCCACGCTCGAACCATTAGGTCCTGGCGATCCCATCTGGACCGCCTTTTTCCAAGTACCTCCCGGTTCGTTTGGTCTGAAAGGTGTCCGTAAAGCTTGCCGACTGCATCTGGTCTATGCTCCGCAAGACCTCAGTTGCTACCTGGAAATCAACAACCAAGACGATCCACGATGTCAATTAGCGTTTCGCACCGCGGCCAACATCATCGCTTATGCGACGGGCCTCGAATTGCCGCCGCCCAAGGAAATTACGCCCGAGGTCATGCTCGAACAGCAAGACCCGATCTTGCGCGGCGTGTTCCAGGCGGCGCAGGTTCAATACGGTTCCGATTGGCAACCCGCTCCCAAGGCGATGACCAACCTGGCTACCTATCTGCTCAAGGAGTATAAGTTGGATGTCGTGCGACAGACACGTCCAATGTCGCTCGGCAGTCCTAATCTGTTCAGCTACCGCTTCCTGTATATGCACGGTCGGCGCGCGTTTCGGAGCGGCGACGACCCTGGTGCGGAAATCCCCACACCTCACCTGATCAACCTCCGCCGACATTTAGAGAGTGGCGGTCTTCTGTTAGCCGACGCCTGTTGTGGTAGCCCTGCGTTCGACAAATCGTTCCGCGACATGGTGCAGAAAATGTTCCCCGATCGCAAACTTGAGCCGATTCCCCTCGACGATCCACTCTTCAGCGAGCACATCGGCAAACGCATTGACCAGGTGCTGTGTCGCACTGAAGCGGGCAAGCCCTATCAGCCGATCCAACCTCGTCTTGAGGGCATACGCCTCAATCCCAACGATCCGCAAAGCCGCTGGCTCATCATTTATAGTCCTTATGACCTCGGCTGTGCTCTGGAAAAACACGCGGCCAGCGATTGTATCGGCTACAAGCACGAAAGCGCTCTCGAACTCGCCGCCCAAGTGGTTCTCTACGCTCTCAAGGAGTAGCTGCCCCGCTGAGCACCTCTGCCTGAACTCAGGCTATTTACATCTCCCCGGTTGCTCAGAACCATACTGGAACGGAATAAGGCCACCAGGTAGTCAGCCCACATCGAGCCTTGCACTTCCCGCACCTGAACGCATAGTACTACGCTGGAGCGGAACGAGCCTCCCAAGCACACATAATATTTTTGCCTTGGCATCTCAAGAAGCTTTTTCAGATCTGTCTGTGGTCGCCTTACGCCCGTCACTGCCCAAATCTGCAGCCATTCGGTTTTCCTCGGTTTTTTCGGCGATCTCAGGCTTATCCAAGCTGATTTTGGCGTTCCCGCAAACTCTTGTTAAATTGCACAATGTAAGCAGTTGACAAAGTGTGCGCCATCGTACATAACAAAATTGCTCGCGGTCTACGTAAGAAAAATAGCTAGCCGGCCGAGCGAGTTAGGATTGCTGGCCCCAGCAGCTTTTCTTCCTCTCTCATCCGGTTGGCGGCTGACGAACAAGCTGCTGGGTGGCTTGTTGCAGCCAGGCATCATTATCTATCCAGGAGCGTCCCCATGCGCGGTTGGCTCATTCAGCTCTGGGCGAAACTTCTGCGCCGTCAGGCTACCTCTCCGAATCTCCGAAGCAGGCGGATGATGCGTGCCCGCTTACGCTTCGAGCAACTCGAAGACCGCACCGTGCCCGCGACCTTCCTGGTGCGGGACATCAACACCGTTCCAATAATCTCGTCAGACCCGGCCGAGCTGACGGAAGTGAACGGCACCTTGTATTTCCGTGCTAACAATGGCAACCACGGCCTCGAACTATGGCGCACAGACGGCACTTCCAACGGTACCGTGCTGATCGACATCCAACCTGGCATCACTGACTCACACCCTGGCGGCCTTACGAACGTCAATGGCACGCTGTTTTTCACGACTTTCGATTTTAGCCACGGCGTGGAACTCTGGAAGAGCGACGGCACGTTGGGCGGCACCGTGTTAGTGCGCGACATTCGCCCCGGTTTTTCATTTTCGGACCCCCGTCATCTCACGGACGTGAACGGCACGCTGTTTTTCGTGGCCAACGATGGCAGCCACGGGTTTGAACTCTGGAAGAGCGACGGCACCTCGAGCGGCACGGTGTTGGTGCGGGACATTATTCCGGGAACGGGGTCTGCGTCTCCCACACTCCTTGTCAATGTCAGCGGCACGCTATTCTTCCGGGCCAGCGATGGCAGCACGGGTTATGAACTCTGGAAGAGCGACGGCACCTCGAGCGGCACCGTGTTAGTGCGCGACATCCGCCCCGGTGCAGCATCCTCGCTGCCTCACTTTCTGACCCACCTCCATCTCACCAACGTGAATGGCACGCTGTTTTTTGCGGCCGATGATGGCAGCCACGGGCTCGAACTCTGGAAGAGTGACGGCACCTCGAGCGGTACCGTGTTAGTGCGCGACATTCGCCCCTTATTTGCTTCCGAGCCCGGGTTTCTCACCAACGTGAACGGCACGCTGTTTTTCGCGGCCAACGATGGCAGCCACGGGTTTGAACTCTGGAAGAGCGATGGCACCTCGAGCGGCACGGTGCTGGTGCGCGACATTCTGCCCGGCGGTTTACATTCCGGTCCGTCTCGTTTGACCAATGTCAATGGCCGACTGTTTTTCAATGCTACTGCTTCAGGTGTCGGGAATGAGCTGTGGGTGAGCGATGGCACGTCAAGCGGCACGGTGCTGGTGCGCGACATTCGCCCCGGTTTCGCAGGTTCGTCCCCCGACTTCCTCACGAATGTGAACGGCACGCTGCTTTTCGTGGCCAACGATGGCAGCCACGGGCGGGAACTCTGGAAGAGCGACGGCACCTCGAGCGGCACCGTGTTGGTGCGGGACATACAACCAGGAGGAAATGACTCCTATCTGTCCTTTCTCACCAACGTGAACGGCACGCTGTTTTTCCGTGCCGACGATGGCAGCCACGGACGGGAACTCTGGAAGAGCGACGGCACTTCGAGCGGCACCACAATGGTGCGGGACATCAGAAATCAGACAGATGATTCACGCCTGAGATATCTCACCAACGTCAATGGGACGCTGTTTTTCTCCGCCTTCGATCCGACTCACGGTCAAGAGCTGTGGCAAAGTGACGGCACTTCAAACGGTACCACCCTGATACGTGACATCTATCCCGGAGAACACGACTCGGATCCGGCATTTCTTACGAACCTGAATGGCACGTTGCTCTTCGCAGCCGAGGACGACGAATACTACGAAGAACTCTGGCGGAGCGATGGCACGTCGAGCGGCACGACTTTGGTGCGGGATATAAACCCGGAGGAAGAGGAAGGTTCCAATCCACGAGCCCTCACCAATGTCAGTGGCACGCTTTTCTTCGCGGCCGACAACGGAACTGTCGGCGAAGAACTCTGGAAGAGCAACGGCACTTCAACCGGTACCACCTTAGTTCGGGACATCCGTCCCGGAGCCCAGGACTCAGACATCAGGTTTCTCACCAATGTCAACGGTACACTGTTTTTTGTGGCCAACGATGGCAGCCACGGGTTTGAACTCTGGAAGAGCGACGGCACCTCGAGCGGCACTGTCCTGGTGCGGGATATCCGACCGGGTTCGACTGGCGGATTTATTTCTGAACTGACCAACGTGAATGGCACCCTGTTTTTCCGGGCCGATGATGGCAGCCACGGCTCCGAACTCTGGAAGAGCGACGGCACCTCGAGCGGCACGGTATTAGTGCGGGACATTAATCCGGGTTCAGAGTATTCTTTTCCGGTCTTCCTCGTGAATGTGAATGGCACCCTGTTTTTCCGGGCCTATGATGGCAGCCACGGTTTCGAACTCTGGAAGAGCGACGGCACCTCGAGCGGCACGGTATTAGTGCGGGACATTAATCCGGGATCGGGGAATTCCGATCCGCGCTTCCTGGTTAATGTTAACGGCACGCTGTTTTTCCGCGCCGACAATGGCAGCCACGGGTATGAACTCTGGAAGAGCGACGGCACCTCGAGCGGCACTGTCCTGGTGCGGGATATCCGACCGGGTTCGACTGGCGGGTTTATTTCTGAACTGACCAACGTGAATGGCACCCTGTTTTTCCGGGCCAACGATGGCAGCCACGGGTATGAACTCTGGAAGAGCGACGGCACCTCGAGCGGCACGCTCTTAGTCATGGATATCCGTCCTGGTCTGCCCGACTCGAATCCCAGACTCTTGACCAACGTCAACGGCACACTGTTCTTCGAGGCTGATGACGGCATCCACGGCAGGGAACTCTGGGCTCATACCGACGACGAAGCCCCGACCATTGCCAGCGTTACGCCGCCCAATAATGGCACCTACGCCCTCGGACAACAGCTGAATTTCATCGTGCAGTTCACTAAGACGGTAGTGGTAACAACCAGCGGCAACACCGCTCGGCTGGAACTGACCATCGGCACCACCACACGCTTCGCCAACTACGTTTCCGGCAGTGGCACCAACACGTTGCTTTTCCGCTATACGGTGCAGGCGGGCGACCTCGACACCGACGGGATCACCCTGCATTCCCCGCTCCAACTCAACGGCGACACCATTCGCGACACCGCCGGCAACGATGCGCTACTGGGATTTGCGCCACCGGATACTCAGGGAGTGCTTGTGGATGCAGGCGATACCCTCGCGCCTGCTGTGGTGCGCGTTACGCCGCCCGCCAACGGTTTCTATCGTCAAGGGCGGGCGCTCGACATCCTGGTACAGTTCAGCGAGGCGGTCCTCGTCGGCACCACCCCCACTGCACGGCCCTACCTGCGCATCCGTATCAACAACGTCATTCGCCACGCTCTGTTTGTCAACCAACTCAATACCCGTACCCTTCGCTTCCGTTACGTCGTACAACCTGGCGAATCCGACAACGACGGTATTGAAATTCTCTCGCCGATCCTCAGGCCCATCGGCACCTTTATCCGCGACGCCGCGGGCAACCACGCGAATACCTTCTTCCCCAATCCCAACACTCCGAACGTGCGTGTAGATGCCGTAGCGCCTCGCATCGTACAGGTGATACCGCCAGCAGACGGCCGTTATCGCCCCGGTCAAGTACTGGAGATTCTGGTGCAGTTCAACGAACCGGTGCAAGTGGGCACAAGCGGGCCGAACAGACCTGCGGTTCGAGTGATTGTCGGCAGCACTCTGCGGCGCGCCACCTTTGTTAACCTGATCAACCCCACGACGGCGCGGTTCCGCTACACCATCCAGAACAACGACCGCGATACCGAGGTCATCGAAATTCTCACGCCGCTCGAAGTTCCGCCGGGCACGTTCATCCGCGACCTGGCCGGCAACAACGCCAACCTCACCTTCGTACCCCCCAGCACCCTCGGCATCCTGGTGAACTGAGAAATACAAGCCGCCCACCTTTTTCGGGGGCAATGATAGCAGGCCTGAGGACCGCCGCGAACTCTGGGCACACGTACCTGCCCCGGCTCAGCGGGTTCAGCGCTCTTGTGGCTGACCAATGTGAACGGCACGCTGTTTTTCCAGGCCAACGATGGTACTACAGGCGAGGAACTCTGGGCGCACGTGCCTGCCCCGGCTCAGATTGTCCAGGTGCTGGTTCCCGCCAATGGCCACTATGTCACGGGCAACGTACTTACTTTCCAGGTCGTGTTCAATCAGCCAGTCTTTGTTACAGGCACGCCTCACCTGCGCATCATCATCGGCAGCACCGTGCGGTTCGTACCATACGTATCTGGCCATGGTACGCACCAACTCGTCTTCAGTTACGTTATTCAGCCAGGCGACAGCGATACCGATGGCATTGCGTTTCAGCCTTATCCCCCGGCGGGAGCGGGCAGGAGCGTCATCTTCCGCCCCAGCGGCACGAGCGTCCGGGATGCCGACGGGATCGATCTCACACTAGCCGGCGTCAGCTTCCTCATGCCAAACCTCAGCGGCATTACCATCAATTGATGGCCACCTAATTCCGTTCCCTTCCCGCCGATTGCGTTACTTTCATGCAAGAAATCCCGCATTAGCTGTGAGCGAACGGGTCGTGTGCGACACTGTGGCCGGTCTCGCTATGCCGCCGAGTTTTTGCCAGCTAACCGACACCGATGCGGACGGGGCGAAACCAATAAGGCTCTGGCCACTTGCAACGATGGGATTCGCAAAGTAAACTCGAATTTCAAGGCAGCCGTGGCCGCTGCAGGTATGAATCTGGGCGGTTAGC
Organism: Gemmatales bacterium; assembly: GCA_025056555.1. GTDB lineage: Bacteria > Planctomycetota > Planctomycetia > Gemmatales > HRBIN36 > HRBIN36. The sequence continues at coordinate 8,654 of JANWVZ010000149.1, forward strand.
CTTGCTAGGTTTCCCTTTTCCTCCTGCTTGGCGCGGTTGTCGCGACCTGATCAGCGCAACGCTCAAGGAAAGACTCTCACGACTCACGCGTCCGATGTTGCGCGGCCATAGGGAGGAGTAGCTATGCAAGGCTGGCTGGCATCGCTGTGGGGTAAACTTTGGGGCTGGGCGGCCAATCAAGCAAACCATCGCTCG
>JANWVZ010000014.1 GCA_025056555.1 Gemmatales bacterium
AGCTATGCATACAGTAACTGTCTACCCACCGCTCCGACATGGTTTGCTCAACGTTTACTTTCTGCAAACGCCTGACGCGGTGAGCTTGCCGCAAGAAGTGGTCTTATACCTGACTGCTCTCAAATCAGGCCAAGTGAAGGTTAAGGAGCAACGCACGCCTACGATTCGCCGCCTCCACGTCCATAACCTTTCGGAGAAGCTGGTTTTTGTGTTGCCCGGCACTGTAGTCTTCGGCGGTTTGCAAGACCGCATCGTCGCCACCGCTGCCCTGCTTGAACCGGGCGAACAAACCGTGGACATATCGTCGTTTTGCGTCGAACCCGCTCGCTGGCATCCCGAAAGAGCTAGAACGCCCGACTTTTACATCCTGGAAAACGAATTCCTCCATTACGCTTCGCATCTTGTACGCACCAGAGCTTTGCATGAGGCCGACCAACTTCAAGTATGGAATGCTGTTCACCATGAACGTGCTAAGGCTTGCCGCGCCTACAAGGCGAGACTTATATCCAGCAGCATACGCGATGTCCATGATATTCCCGAACTCTCCGAGAGAATCGGCCACTCTTTGCAGGAGCTTAGAGAGGCCCTGACTAAGTTTCCTACAGCTACCGGTATCGCCTTAGCTCTCGGCTCGCACTTAGTCGAAATCAACCTCTTTAGCAATCGGCAACTCCTGGAAATCTGTTACCCGGTCGTTCTCGGCGGCTACCTCCGTGATACACTCATTTATGGACTGCCACGAACACAGGAGGCTCCCTCTTCGGAGCAAGTGCAACAACTGGCTCTTACACAGCCTTTTAGCCTGACTCATGAGGCTAAGCCTGCCCGTCATAATCGCGTTATTATCGGGCCTGTGAACGATCAGTTCGATGCCCTAATCTTGGAATACCGCGGACAAACCGTGTATAAGCAAATCATGAAGCATGCGAACTTCTGATACCGATCATCTAAGCATCTGCATCCCTAACGGTTTCAACCGCCTCCCTCGAGCGATTCAAGTTGTGCTTGCTCATTATGTTGGTAACCGTTTCACACTAACAACGACGCTTATCCTTAGCACGCACTGTCCATGAGCTAATGTCTCCTGACTAATCAACTCAACGACACCATTTGGCCAACCCTAACCTAAGCGCCAATTGGACTTCGCTCCCTCTATACAACGCGTAATCAACGGTGGCGATGTGCCTTACCCCAACGTATTTAATAGGTATCACAGTATGAACCAACCCGCCGGCATCGCCCTCTGCGTTCTGCCGCACAAGCTGTGGTTTACACATGCCATTCGGCAAACCTTGTATGACTCCATTCTAACATAACACGGTCATAGCTCTATCCTGTTCATCTGGGTTCCTCTGCATAATCTGTGATTAAGATTATGTTCTTTAGGCCTTTTCTGATGTCCCGCTCACCTTGGCCTGGTTTGAAGCACCTGTAACGAAAACCTAACCAGGCAGCCCAACTCGCCGGTCAATTCTAAACTCACCTTGGCGTGGCTTGAATCACCTGCAACGATAACTCCATCGCAGGGATGAAATAGAGGATCGCGCTATAATGGGTGCAATTAAACCAAATCAATTTCGCCCCAGGACACGCCTTAGCTAGAGCCTCCGCTGCCTGCGGGGGCACTATCTCATCCCGCTTTCCCGCGATGATAAGAACCTCGCGATCTCGCAGCCGATCCGCATAAGTAACCGGATCTAAGGGAGCAACTAACTCCTTTAACCGCTGCCTCGTACCTCCTAAAGCCTCCCAAACCTTTCGATACGGCTGCACACGGGGATGATCATAATAAGCATCCACCAACCCCCCACCCCCTAATAAAATAATCACGCGCCTGATTCCGGGTTCCATTGCTGCACTAAGCCCTGCGATGAAACTGCCAAAGCTCGTGCCCATCACCGTAAGTCGCTCCTGGTCAATTTCTGGCCTGCTTCGCAACCACGCCACTGCCCGTCGAACATCCAGCACTGCCTGCTCCATCGCGCGCCGAGTGTGCTCCAAATTCGGCGACAGAAAACGCACATTTCCGGGACGACGCGGACCGTAATAGGGCAAGTATAGGGTCAGTACCGCCACTCCTCGACAGGCTAAGTACAAAGCCTGAGCCCGCGCGACCCGCTGACTGCCGTCTAAGATATCTAACACAATGACCCCAGGCACCCGCTCTCTATCACATCGGTTGGGCCGATAATACATGGCATAGACCATATTATTCACTTCATACGGCGAACGCACCGCACTCGGAAACTTCACCTCGTAGATGCTTATATCCAACTCCGGGGAATTCACGGTCAGCTGCATCTCATACCGAAAGGGTTCTGCCTTCAATCGGTAGCCCGGTGGGTTTACTGTTTCAGAATTACTGTTTATTTCCGGCCTGGCCTCACCACGGATCAATTCAGAATTATCTAGGATAATGCAAGCACTTAGGCATAAGCTGATGCTAAGTGTCACCATGGGGATCACCTCCTAACTCTCAAAGCGCGTTCCCCGCTCGCTGAACACTAACGTACTCTTAGCCACTTGACGTATTGTTTTTTCTTGCACTTCCCGTGTAAGCCTTTCAATCACCGCGGATAAAGGGTGCAGTCCAAGATCACCATCTAAGCGATCTCGCAAAGCGACCCCTTCCGTTTGCTGTTCCCGTTCGCCCACAATCAGCATATAAGGAATTTTCTCTAACTGCGCATCACGGATTTTGGCCCCGATCTTTTCCGGTCGAAGGTCGCTCGTAACACGAAATCCATGTCCACGCAGCCGTGCCTCCACTTGTCGAGCATAATCGTGAAACTTATCGCTCACCGGCAACACCCGCGCTTGTTCGGGGGCTAACCATAAAGGAAAAGCCCCAGCAAAATGTTCAATCAGTATTCCACAAAACCGCTCAAATGAGCCAAACGGGGCTCGATGAATCATAATCGGCCGATGCCGCTGATTATCCTTACCTATATAGTCCAATTCAAACCGTTCAGGCAAATTATAATCTAACTGCACGGTGCCGAGTTGCCATTCTCGTCCCAGACAATCGCGAACCACGAAATCAATTTTAGGCCCATAAAACGCCGCTTCGCCCACTTCTGCACTATAAGGCATGCCCAGTTGCTTCACAATATCTAACAAGGTCGCCTGCGCGCGGTTCCAGTTTTCCTCCTTGCCCACATACTTCGTACTCGCAGGATCACGCAAACCGACGCGCACCCGATAGTCCGTCAAGCCCACACTTTTCAAGACATATAAGACAAGTTCCAGGTTCGAGACCATCTCGGCCTCGACTTGTTCTGGCGTTACAAACAGATGCGCATCATCCTGAGTAAAGCCACGTACCCTGGTCATACCCGCTAGTTCCCCAGTTTGCTCATAACGATACACCGTGCCAAACTCCGCCAGCCGCACCGGTAAGTCCCGATAACTCCGCAATTCCGCCTTATAAATCTGAATATGATGCGGGCAATTCATCGGCTTCACTAAATATGCCTCTTGTTCCTCTAGCCAACCGTGTAACACCTGCAATTTCTCGGAAGGACTGCTCGCCTGATCATAACCCTTAAGATCCAAACCCCAACTTCTTGCCAGTTCAAGAAACGCCTTCTCCTGATCGTGAGAGAGTTTGCCCTGACTAAGTGCCTCGGTCCAGGTATCAATGGTCTGGCCCAGAGGGTGCAGGAACAACGGCGGATACTGGGCATCGCGATAATACGGAAAATGGCCACTCGTGCGATAGAGTTCTAATCTTCCGAGGTGCGGTGTATAGACCGGCTGATAGCCACGCTTCAGCAGTTCTTCGCGAATGAAGCTTTCTAAGGTATAACGAATCGTGGCCCCTTTCGGCAACCAGAGTACTAAGCCGCTGCCCACCATCGGGGACAAAGTAAAGATACCTAACTGCTTTCCCAGAATTCGATGGTCCCGTTTCTTAGCTTCTTCCAGTTGCTGCAGGAACGCCTCTAAGTCCTCTTTGCGGAAAAATGCTGTGCCATAAAGGCGCTGTAATTGCGGCCGACTGGCATCATTTTTCCAATATGCGCCTGCAATGCTGAGAAGTTTGAACGCCCGAATATAACCTGCGTGGGGAACGTGGGGCCCGCGACATAGGTCGAGGAATTCCCCCTGCCGATAGAAGCTGAGTCGAGGAAACCGCACCAGTTGATCGTCTATATGCTCGACTTTATAAGTCTGCCCTAGATCGGCACACAAGGCGCGGGCCTCAGCAGTAGGCAACTCGACACGCTCGAAGGGTTCGGCCTGCTCGATCAGACGCTGCATCTCCGCCTCAATTCGGGGAAAATCCTCCTCACGAATCGCAGGCCGCACGTCTATATCGTAATAGAACCCGGTTTCGGTAGCCGGCCCGAATGCCAGTTTCGCCCCAGGATATAAACGTAACACTGCTCGGGCCATGATGTGGGCTGCACTATGTCGCAGTACGTCCAGCGCTTCCCTATCCTGGACAGTGAGCCAGCGTAGGGCGAGGGGCTGCTCTGGTTTGCCTAACTCGCGAAACAATGCCTTGGTAAGAGGACGATGCAGGTCTACAATGTCTCCATTTAGGACGATGGCGACGCATTCTCCAGGCTGGCGTACCCGGCCCTGGGCTATCTCATACGAGGTAATACCCTCGGGAAATTCCTCGATTTTCCCATCCGGCAGCCTGAGCTGAATCATGCGTTTTCTCCCTGCAGGTCGAAGCATGTATATTCTGAATACCATCATAAGTGTATCTCCGGGCAGCTGACAGGCTAGTTGGAATTCTCCCCAGAGAAGACAACAGCTTGGCTTGGAAGACAAGCGGATCCATGCGACCACCGCATTGCTCAGCAACACTCCCAATGGTTTCCATGGAGTTGCCAAACTCCCCCTTCTATGGAAGTTGCTGATGACTCGGAAGGCAGGACACTGGGCTTCGCAAACCAAGGGCTTTTCGATTCCAGCAGGAAATCGAACGAAGATAGGTTGTATTCGGCGCCAGACCAGTGGACTCCTTGACCGTTCGAAAGAATTCTCTAGAATTCAAACAAATGTTTGTTTGAAACAGCCAATTGAATTGTGGAATGGGAACAATGAAACAGGGCGTGCGAAATCACCTTCTGGAAATTGCAGGTCGTCTTTTCGCCGAGCGTGGTTATGATGGCGTGACCGTGCGGGAAATCTGTCACAAGGCCGGCGTCAATGTCAGTGCGGTGAATTATTACTTTGGAGATAAGCAGAATCTTTATTTGGAAGCAGTGCGGGTAGCAGCGCGGCAGCGGATCGAAGAAGTTCCGATGATCACCTGGTCTGCCGACGACCCCCCTGCAGTAAAATTGCGGCACTATATTCGCAATCTGCTCCAACGCGTGCTTTTGAATGGAGGAGCCGATTGGCAGGCCCAGCTGATCATGTCGGAAGTCGTGAAGCCGACGCGGGCGTGTCGCCGTTTTGTGCAGGAATTCGTGCGCCCGAATTTTGAGGTACTGCTGCGACTCCTGCGGGAACTTGTGCCAGAGGAGCTTTCGGAAACTGGGCTGTATCGGGTGGCCTTCAGCATCGTGGGCCAATGCGTGTATTATAGACTTTGCAAGGGTATTGTTCGCAACTTAGCAGGGAAGAAATTGCCATCGTTAGTGCACTTGGAACAACTGGCACAACACATCACCGAATTCAGTCTCGCGGGTATTTATACTCTAATCCAACGTGCGCGGCAGCGTCGCCGTCGTGCACAGCTGATGCTGGAGTCGGCATCATGATCTGGGTCGCCTTTCAGATGCTGACAGGGGATCGAGCTAAGTACTTCGGGATGCTGCTGGGCATCTCATTCGCGACTCTGCTTATAGCTCAGCAAAGTTCCATCTTTTGCGGACTATTACTTACAGCCAGCAGTCAAATCTATGATGCTAAGGATGCGCCGATTTGGGTTATGGATCCTGGAATGCAGTTTGTAGACGACATTAAACCTATGTCGGAGAACGAATTATGGCGCGTGCGTGGAGTGCCCGGCGTGGCCTGGGCCGTGCGCTTTTATAAAGGGTTAGGCCGTGCCCGCTTTGGCGATGGAAAATTCCAGCAAGTGATGATTCTGGGGCTGGATGATGCGTACATGGTCGGGGCACCGCGGGAAATGGTGCTGGGAAAACTCGAGGACTTGCGTCAGCCCGATGCAGTCATTATGGATGAACGAGGCTATCGTTTCCTCTGGCCGGGGCAACCGTACACATTAGGGCGGACTTTTGAAATGAATGATCGCCGCGCCGTGTTAGTCGGGGTATGCAAGGCCTCGCGCACGTTTCAAACGTTTCCTATTCTCTATACACGCTTCTCCCAGGCAGTGCGTTTTGCCCCTCAGGAGCGTAAGGCACTCTCGTTTATATTAGCGGCTCCGCAGCCGCACTTGACGGCTAAGGAAGTTGCACTCCGCATTGAAGAAAGAACTAAGCTCAAGGCCCTGACCCGCGACGAATTTGCTGACGTGACTATCTGGTATTATCTTCGGCGCACGGGGATCCCGATAAATTTCGGCACGACGGTGCTGTTAGGATTCTTTGTCGGGACTGCCATTGCGGGGCAAACGTTCTATCTTTTCACCGTGGAAAATCTGCGTCAGTTCGGCGCCCTGAAGGCCATGGGGGTGACTAATCTGCGCTTAGTGGGAATGCTGCTGTTTCAAGGGTTGTTCGTGGGAATAGTAGGTTATGGTCTAGGCATCGGCATGGCAGCCGGCTTTGGGATTCTGTCGGAGCGTTCCGATCGGCTGTCGTTTTACATGCCGTGGCAGGTGATGGTCGGAACTGGATTAGCTGTGCTGCTCATTATTCTGCTGACCAGCATGGTTAGTCTTCGGCGGGTCTTAGTCTTAGAGCCAGCGCAGGTATTCCGGGCGTAGCGAGGTGGATGATGGCGGACATAGCGGTGCGGTGTCAGCAGGTGACTAAAGTTTTCGGGGATGGGGAACCAGTCCATGCCTTGCGGGGAGTAAATTTAGAAGTGCCTTTTGGGGAATTAGCGTTATTAGTGGGTCCGAGCGGTTGTGGCAAAACGACCTTACTATGCATCCTGGCCGGGTTGCTCTATCCGACTTCGGGTCAGGTGGAAGTGTTAGGACATCGCTTAGAGACGATGAGCGCCAATCAGTTAGTCCGCTTACGGATGCGGGAAATCGGTTTTGTCTTTCAGCAATACAACCTGTTGCCATCGTTGACTGCGGTGGAAAATGCGGCGGTGCCTCTCCTGATCCAGGGGGTGCCGAGAAGGGAGGCATTGCAGCGCGCCGGGGAGATTTTGCATCAATTGGGCCTGGCGGAGCGTCGGCAAGCGTATCCGCATCAATTATCAGGCGGTCAGCAGCAACGGGTGGCCATCGCTCGGGCGTTAGTCCACGAGCCGCGATTCTTAGTATGTGATGAACCGACCGCAGCCTTAGATGCGGAGTCCGGTCGGCGGACTATGGAATTAATTCGTCAGGTGGCCGTGCGGCCGGAGCGGGCCGTCGTTGTTGTCACACATGACGCGCGGATTTTCGACTTTGGTCAACGCATTATCTATATGAACGATGGCAAGGTGGTGCGGGAAGAGATACCTCATCCACGTCGGGGATAGTAAGGCGGAGGCGGGCTATGATACGACGATATGTGCTACCACTGATTGCAGCAGCCCTGATAATATTCGCCGCCTATCAAGTATATTCAACCCAGCGAAAAGAGCCGATGCTGGAGCCGCAAAATCCCCCTCCTGGCAGTCCGTTTCGATATACAGTGGCCGGGGCGGGAGTCGTCGAAGCGCATTGGGAGAACATTCAGATCGCCCCCGCCGTACCAGGACTAGTATTAGAAATTTACGTGGAGGTGGGGCAACGGGTAAGCAAGGGGTCGGCGTTACTACGGGTGGATGACAGGCACCTGCGTGCTCAATTGGAACAAGCGCGGGCGCAACTGAAACATGCGGAAGCGCAATTAGCGAAGTTACAAGCCATGCCCAGACCGGAAGAAGTCTTGCCGGCGCGGGCACGGGTAGCCGCAGCACGGCGATCGCTGGAAATAGCGGAGGACCTCTATCAACGGGTTCAACGCCTGTGGCCCAGTGGGAATATCGCGGAGGAAGAATATAACCAGAGACGTTTGCAACGAGAGTTAGCTCGGCATCAATTGGAGCAAGCGGAAGCTGAGTTACGTTTATTAGAGGCAGGCGCGTGGGAGCAAGACCTTGCCATCGCGCGGGCTCAGGTCGAACAAGCTCAGGCGCAGATTCGGGTCTTAGAAACGGAAATCGAGCGTGCCCTGCTGCGGGCGCCGATAGATGGCGTGATCCTGCAGCGGAATGTCCGGCCGGGAGAATACATAGCCGTTTCGTTTCCGGGGGCGCCACCGGCCTTTGTGCTGGGCGATTTGTCAGAAATGCGCGTGCGCGTGGATATTGACGAATATGACATACCCCGGCTGCATCCGGGCGCGGCGGCGAAAGCCTATGTTCGGGGATATCCCCGCCAGGAATATAGTTTACGGTTCGTGCGGATCGACCCCTATGTCGTGCCCAAGAAATCGCTGACTGGGGAAAACACCGAACGCGTCGATACGCGCGTACTGCAGGTTATTTACGCGGTCGAGAAAGCTGAACCACCACTTTATGTCGGGCAGCAGTTAGACGTCTTTATCGAGGCGGGTTCCTGACCAGCGTTGTGCCTTGATCAGGTCCCACTCCTCGGGCTTAATCAGGACTTGTCGCGCATTGCTGCCGTTATAACCGCCGACGATTCCATCCTCGGCCATCCAGTCAATCAGACGTGCGGCCCGGCCATAACCAATACCAAGCACCCGTTGCAGCAGGGAAACGCTGCCACGTTGTTCGCGAATAACAATCTCGACGGCTTGTTCATAAAGCTCGTCGGGTCGGCGATCATCAAGTGCGGCATCCTGATCCTTAGACTTCTTAGAGGCCGTGCTCAGCTGGATCAGTTCGCGGGAGAAACAAGGCTCTTGAGCAAGATATTCCACAATGCGAGTGATTTCGCGGTCGCTGGCATAAGTGCCTTGGGCGCGAATCAAGGTACTGGTGCCGGGTTGCAGGAACAGCATGTCCCCTTTACCTAATAGTTTTTCGGCACCGATTTCGTCCAGGACGACACGGCTATCGGAGCGGCTGGAGACCTGGAAGCAGATGCGTGCGGGTAAATTCGATTTAATGAGTCCAGTAATTACATCCACGGTAGGTTTTTGGGTAGCAACGACTAAGTGGATTCCCGCCGCTCGTGACTTTTGCGCCAGGCGGATAATGTGCCCTTCGACCTCTTTTCGCATGGTCATCATGAGATCGTTCATTTCATCTACGAAAATCACGATGTAAGGCATGCGTTTGGGGATACGGGCTTTTTCCTCATCCTCTTCGGGTCTTAGTCGGCGATAGATTTCCTGTTCGCTCAGTTCGTTATAGGCGGCGATGTTGCGAACCCGAGCACGGCTGAGCAAGTCGTATCGCTCTTCCATTTTGTCCACAGCCCAGGCCAGGATGGCTTCGGCTTTGCGCACGTCTTTGACCACCGGATGAATGAGGTGGGGGATATTGCCATACTCGCTAAGTTCTAACATTTTAGGATCGATCATAATCATCTGAACTTCATCGGGTCGGCGTGTCATAAGAATACTAAGAATGATCGCATTCATGCAGACCGATTTGCCTGTACCGGTACGCCCGGCAATCAGCAGGTGGGGCATGTCGGCTAAGTCGTAAACGAGCGGTTGGCCTTCGGTATCTTTACCGAGGAAAAGGGGTATTTTCATACGGAGCGCTGCAGTAGCGGCAGCCTGCAGCACCTCCTTCATGCGGACCGTGGCCCGATAGTCATTCGGAATTTCAATACCCACAGTGTCCTTGCCAGGAATAGGAGCAACGATACGAACACTAGGTACCTTGAGATTGAGCGCGAGATCGTCAGCTAAGCAGGTGATTTTGTTCACCCGTAAGCCTGTTTCCAGAGCGATTTCATATTGGGTAATCACCGGACCGGTGTTAATGCCGACGACACGCACATGATAGCCGAAATCGGCAAATGTTTGCTCGAGTTTAGCGGCTCGTTCGCGGAGTTTCTGTTCGTGGAGTTCAATGGGAAAGGGATCCGGGTCGTCCAGGAGAGTCAGAGGAGGAAGTTTCGTCGCAGTTTGCGTAGCCGATTCTGAGGCTTGCTCTAAAGAGGCGGCTATGGTCTCATGGGACTGAGCATCCTTCACAGGTCGGGTATAAACCCGGATAGGGATGTCTTCGATTTTGCGCGGCACGGCTTTTTGCTTAGCAGAACTGGCAGCAACTGGCGGCCGGGAACTTAGTGGGGACTGGCTGGGTCCGGCCCGTTCCCGCAGCGCAGAGGGGATATACCTCAGCAACAGGCGGAGCGCCTGCAGAAGCATGCGGTCTAAGGCTAACCAAATGGCTAATAAAGCGATGGTCGGGACAAGTACTCTCAGGAGAGAGGCATCGAGGAATTGGCTGGCCCATATATATAAAGCGGTTCCCAGGCGTCCTGAAAAGAAAGGTTGCAGTTCCTCGGCAGTCCAACAAGCAAGACTCAGATTCCCTGTAAGAAGGAGCAAAGCCCAGCCGGCAGTTCGGAGAACCCAGATCCCCTGGCCTTGTTCCAGGAGTAACGCAAGAGCGGTCACCAGGAGCACGACGGGTAACAACCATGCAGTCAGCCCCAGCCACTTGATAGCCCAATCCCAGACGCGGATCAGAGCCAACCAGAGGCTGTCCAATCGGGCCCAAGCAGCCATTTCCGATGCCAGGGAAACAAACCCCATCTGTTCGGAGAGTGCAGTGAGCCAGAGTAAGAGAGCGGTCAGCAGGGTGAACAGCCCGGCAAGACGTACCGTAAGGCGGCCGACCTTTGCCAGCGGTATCAGGAAGGTGCGGCTCATGGCCAGTCTCATCCATTTCAGAGAAGACGCTATGGCTCCATGAAGACTAAGTATTTCGTCTCCTTTGGCTTAGATAACTGGATGCAAAGACTCTCTAAGCGGGAGCGCCGGGAATTCGCTTCCTATATGCACTCTAAGCATCGGCAAAGAGAAGGGAATAAGTTGCTGACGGAGTGACTAATTAATCCTGGGTAAGAAGGAAGCGAAAATAGCGGTTATATAGGATATAGGAGCGAGGATCGGAGAAAGCGCATAGTCCTGAGAGGGCGGCGAGGGGAAATGGTATGCTGCACATAGTGCTGGTGGAGCCGGAGATCGCACCGAATGTGGGCAATATAGCGCGGACCTGTGCGGCGGTCGGATGTCGGCTGCATTTAGTGGGGCCGCTGGGGTTTCGCCTGGATGATCGGGCCTTGCGCCGTGCGGGCGTGGATTATTGGGAAGCGGTGGACTATGTGCGCTATAGCGATTGGCAGGAATTTGTCGAGCAATGCGGCGTTGGCCGATTCTGGTTCTTCACAGCGCGAGGGGGATGTCCTTATTACCAAGTACCTTATCGAGCTGGGGATTACTTAGTTTTCGGATGCGAGTCGCGAGGGTTGCCGGAGAGCTTACTGAAAGCGCATGCGGAACAGCGCGTATGTATTCCGCTGCCGAGTGGAAAAGTTCGCAGTCTGAATCTGGCAACTGCGGTGGGCATCGCGGTGTTTCGTGCATTAGAGATCTCCGGCTTGTTGTGACGAGTGTGCCGGCTGTGGTGAGGGGGTAGTAGCGCTATAGCGTCCTGGCGGTTCGTGCCGATAAAGGGCAGGGAGTTGGGCTACTTCTTCTTTGAGCACTCGGCCCGACCCCCTGCGACCGGGTCGGAAAAGGCGCGAGCCAGGGCGAAGCCTTGCGATGCAAGAAAACCGGCAACTACTGCTGCGGCGACTAAGAACACAGGATGGCCTCACGATGACCACCGTGGACCAGGCAGCCTTAGCGACGTGGGAGGCGCTGCGAAGTTTCGTGTTGGAGAGTTTGTGCGCTGCGGATGAATTAGACCCGCATCAGGTGCAATTCCTGGAGCAACCTTTGCGACGACAAGGGGATTTTGCGGGGATACTGTGGGAGGTTCGGGGACCGCGGCGATTACGTACTCAAGCCATTTGGGCGTATGCGGAAAGGCGGATCTACTTCTATAATTCGGCCGGGCTGCGGACTCGGGTGGTGCGACTGACGGCCTGGCCCAAACCCGCACCTGAAGCGGCTTAGACGAAGCCAGTGACCTGTTCAGGTCAATACCTGGCCGTAGGTTGGACTGCGGGGAAGCCTCGATAACCCGAGGCGAGGAATATCCATTCTCGAGCAATCTCGTAGCCGTAACGTTGAACTGAAACGGTGCGAACAAGCTGAACGGCAGCAAAACCGCGCTGCGCCGATTCGGTCATCACGCCGACACAGATAAAATCGCGTCCCATGAAAGCCTGAGGATCATTCACGGGATTGGGGCGATAGAGATCGTACTGAGTATAGCGTAGTCCATTAGGACGGTTGAGGCAGAAGACGCGGGGTTGATCGGGCAGGTAGAAGGCCAACTCGGCAGCGGTGCCATAAGGGGTAGCGGCGAGGATCGGCTCCCAGCCGAGGGTGCGACAGGATTCACGAAGCTGTTGCACGGCCCGAGCGATTTCCCGCCAGCCCTGAAGCCGGCAGGTGGGATCAAAGCGGCGGGGCCAATTAGGATCGTCCGCGTGGCCAGTGAGTCGCGCCAGGGTGGGCAATATGCCGAGTTCGTAGGCCCATCTGGGTTGGTGCAGGAAGATGTTGACGAGAAAGGCAAAGGCAGCGCAGGGCCAGAGCAGAATAGCCCAAGCGTTCCGCGGGAAACCAAGCCAGCCTGAACCAACAGACGCTCCAAAAGAGGCAGACTTGGTGAAGTGATTGATAAATGAAGGCAGGACGGGGGCATCAATTGCCGGGCTTGTTTCCGAGCGGAATGTGGGCCGCCGATGGAGCCAGAGTGCGACCAGCGGAATCGCCGCCAAGTAGGCGGCCACGGGCCAGTTGGGTTGTATGGATGTGCGCAGACTGAAGCCGGCAAACAGGAGAAACACCGGCCAGGAAAAGCACAGAAGAAAACCAGCGGTAGCACGAGTGTGGGGGGAAACGTCTTGAGATCGGCAAACTCGGGCGGCCCAGCGAGAGGCGAGCAGCCAGAGCAGGAAACCCGCGCCGAAAAGCAGGGCACACTGTACCCCAAGATATTCGAGCCAGCCCCAAGGACGCCAACGTCCGGACGAGGTGAGCGTGGCCTGGGTGAGAACGTGGCGGAAAGTGACCCAGTCGTGATGTGCGTTCCACCACAGGATAGGCCCCGCTCCCAGAATGCCGGCTACCATCATCATCAACCAGAAGCGGCTGCTGCGGAAATGGTGTCGCGCGGGACGGTATCCCGTCAGGAAAAGGACTAGGCAGGCCGGAAAGAGCACCATCGTCGGCTTGGCGAGAATCCCCAGACCGATGAACGAACCCAGAATCCACCAGCTTAGCCACGCGGAAGTTCGGCAGTTTTTCCGGGGATCGGTCAGGGTGGGCACGGCAGGGCCGCAATTGTTGGAAGTATCCCAGGAGCAGTCTGGCAGGATCGCCCGATAAGCAGCCACCAGGCTCCATTGCCAGAAACACAGAAACGGCGAATCAATAGTGATCAGCGTGCTCAGCGCGGTGAAATGAGGCGTGAGCAGGATGGCGAGCATGGTGAAGTATGCCAGGCTTAGCGAGGCGCTGAGTTGGTAAGTGAACACGAAAACCCCAAGAGCAAAGAATCCGCCACACACCACAGCGGGCAAGCGCACTGCGGGCATCGTAGTGCCGTGAGTGTCGCGCAGCCAGGCACCGCAAGTCGCCTCGGCGGCGCGAATCAGCCAGGCTACCATGGGCCCCTTGCTGTAATAACACCAGTCGAGCTGACGCGACCAATCCCAGTAATGCGCTTCGTCGGGAGCGAGGTCAAAGGGACACAGCCAGACTAAATAAACCAGACGAAATGCTACCACTGCCAGGATCGTGCTCGCGACAAGCAAGTACCATAAAACGTCATTCCTGCGGGGAAGATACGGCGTCGGGCGGTCGCTTCCCAGCGAGCCAAGCAGAGACGCGGTTACCTCAGGATGACTGGCCATAGGTACTTCCGGGTGCCTAACTTTCCCCCTGACGCGAGTCGTAGGATAACAAAAAACCTGCAACTTGGTCAAGAGGATTTGACGCCAAGCAAGTGGGCAATGTGCCTGGTTCACCCGTATGGGAGCATCGGGTTACAAGTATCCATCACCGGTGCCGATGTGTCGTCGAGCATAGTGCAAGTATGCGCAAGTGACGGGGCATTAGTGGAGCCGCGGAGGCCTGCATAAACGCGGCTTATAACTGGGCGTTCTTGAGAGCGACGGAAGACGGCGGCTCGAAGGTGCCTCCGCTCTCCTGAGCGCTGTTGGTTTGTCAGTGGAGGCTCAGGAAATCATTTGCTGAAGAAGAGCAGGTAGATGTTCAAAACGAGGCTCAACAGGAATAAACCGATCCAAGCCAGGTTAGACCAGGCGGAGGACTTAGGAGGTTCGTATTGGACGTCCCAAGTATCGGTTTCGACAACCTCGCTGTCGGCCAGGGATTTCAAAGCTTCGACGCGCTGCTGCTGGCGCGAGGAAGCTTCATGAGCCAGTTTCGGCGGTTCGCCCCGCAGCAGGCATTCGAGATCGACGATAACCCCGGCCGGGGTGTGATAGCGTCGCTCCCGATTCTTGGCCATCATGCGTTCAATGACCTCGCACAAGCCGGGAGACAGATCCGGGTTGATCTGGTCTGGAGGTTTAGGCTTTTCCCGCAGCTGAGCGATCAGTACTTGGCGAACGTTCTTGTACGGGAAGGGCGGCTGGCCGGTGACCATGTGGTACAGGGTGGCGCCCAGCGAATAAATATCGGCGCGGATGTCCGGTTGGGTTTTGAGTTGAATGAGTTCCGGGGCGATGTAAAACGGTGTACCGATGGTCAGGTCTTTTTCCAGTTTGTCGAGTTCGCGGTCGTGAATCTGGCGGGCCAGGCCGAGGTCGGCTAGTTTGACCAGGCCGTCGCGAGTGATGATGATGTTGGCCGGCTTGACATCCCGATGAACCAAGCCGCGACGATGAGCATGCTCCAGCGCCTGGGCCACTTGCAACACAATTTCCACGGCCTCTTTTTCGTCAAAAACCCGGCCACTGTCGAGTTCCTGCTTGATGGTGCGCCCTTCAACATACTCCATGACGAAATAGTAAATGCTGCCGGCAACGCCGGCATCAATAGCCTGGACAATATTGTTGGAACTAAGCTGCGCAGCAATCTTGGCCTCGCGAAGGAAGCGCTGAATATAGCCTGCGTTCTGGGCCAGGCTCGACTTGAGAATCTTGACCGCAACGAGCCGGTCCACGCTGATCTGGCGTGCTTTGTACACGGCTCCCATGGAACCTTCGCCTAACTTTTCCAGGAGCAGATAACCGGGGATCTGCTGTTCCAGCAGCGTGTCCAGATTGCGCAGGACGCGGCGGCCTTGGCTGACCGTCAGATACCCCTGCTTGATCAGTTCCCGCAGCAAATCGGATACGCCATGACCCTGTCGCAAAACATTACGGCACTCGCGGACCTCTTCCTCAGAAATCAGCCCCCGGGTAATCAGGGCATGGAGCAATCGTTGCTCTTCGAGCTGCGCCGAGTGGACAGCACCATCAGACGCCATAAATTCGGCCCTCCCGCAAAAAGGTAAAAAGTCGCCAGAACAATACGATATCAAGTTAATTTTAGCCGATGGAAATTACGGGATATCTGGGAAATTTACGGGATGGCACTTTCCTGAGGCACGTTCAAGCCGCGGTTGGCAAGCAGGCGTCCGAGCGTGTGGAGAGAACAGCGGGGGGATTCCAGGAGCACCTGTCCCATTTCGTGGTACAAAAGGTGAGAAAAATCGTCGCTCAGCCAGCCGGCCTGTTCAAGTCGGCGTCCCAGGAAATCATGGCAGCGCTCGCGTAATTGAGCGAGCCTGCGGGAGACGGTGCCTTCGTGGACGCCGAGGAGTTGGGCGGTTTCGCGCTGGCTCAGCCGACAACGCCAGAGCAAACCCAGGAGCAACAGCTCTTCCTCGGAGAGGGTTTCGAGCCAATCCGTCGCTGCTTCGCGAAAGACCTCGTGCCAGGGGAGGCTTTCCGGGCCGCTGGGAATCAGGTCAGTGGGCAGAGCCAGCGTCTCGTCGTCCGGTAAAGTTTCCACTCGCTCGTTGGGGGAGCGAAGACGAGAGATGTGCCAGTTCTGGAACGAACGAATCAGCCAGGGTACCAGCGGTCGCAGGGCATCATAGCGGGCCAGAATGGGCAGCGAGCCGGCACCTTCCGGCACCAGCAGATGGCCCCAGAAATCTGCGACGGCCGATTCTTGGCGCTGTTCGTCCCGTGGAAACAGGCGTGCTGCCCGTTTCCGCAAGGCATCCAGCAGAAGCTGCTCGCCCTGGCCAGCGCGGGCTGCAAACAGGTATTCCCAGGCGGATTCTTCCCGTTCCAGGCAGGCTGCTGCCAACAGGGCATCCACGGCATACAACCGTTCCAGGTAGAGCTTCCGCTCGAGCTGGGGCATCTTACCTACTGCCACCTGATACATCCGCTCCAGATGGCGCCGAAACGCCTCGCACGATAAACGCACGCGAGGAAGTTGCAACCGTGCGAAATGGTAGACCAGGTCCACGGAGCGGTCCTGCGCTGGCATGGGGCCCTTCCTTTGTTTCGGTGCGCTGCCAGGTTGGCCTCCTTTATTGATAGTGTAGCAAGTTTCGCGCATGATGAAACAGGTGCGCCCACGAAGGCGGGTGGCTAGGATCTACTCACGCCCCTGTTGGGGTTGCAAGTTTCGCGCATGGTAAAACACGTGCGCGCCATGAACCTCAGCCGATGATTTTCGGGTCCATCGCTCTGCGGTCAGTCTTGACGGGACGACAACAATATTCCTCCGAGCAGACTCCGACGCATGCTTGCTTCCGAGAAAAAGTTTGGCATCATAGTATAGGAAGCTGCTCGAGCGAACGACTCGCTGCATCAGGATAACACACCATGCCGATGGAAAGCCGCAGCAAGGATTATCCAAGCCTGCAGGAGACAGCCAGCGACCGACCGCTACGCGCCTACCTGCTGGGACAAGTCGCCTGGGCGTCGGCATCGCAGATACAAAGCCTGTTAGTGGCCGAGGCCATACGCTATCAGCTGGCGAGCGTGTTGCTGTGTGAACATCGGGCGTGCATCAGCGTAGGTCGGCAAGGGAGTTATCGGCATCTCTTACTGGATTTCGGAGAATTGCGCCGCCGTGACTGGCCGGTGCACTGGGTGAACCGCGGCGGCGGTTGCTGGTTGCACCTGCCGGGGCAGTTGGCGATTTACCTGGTTGTGCCCATCGCCTGGCGCGGTTGGTCGGTGGCTAACTATCTGCGCCTGTTGAAGCAGAGCCTGGCTGATGTGGTCAAAGATTATCTGTTGCCTGCGGAAACCACCTCGGTTCCGGACACGGAAATCTGGGTGCACGGTCGGCCGATTGCCTGTCTGGGAGTGCATGTGCGCCAAGGAGTGACCAGCTTTGGAGCGGTGCTCAACGTCGGGCCGGATCTGACTTACTTCCCGCTGGTGCGTACCAGCCCCGCGGCGCCGCCCATGACCTCGCTGGAACGGGAATGCCGTCGCCGCATTCGACCTGCCGAAGTGCGGCAGTTTCTGTTACAACACCTGTGTCGGCACTTACAATATGCAGCAGTGAATATTTTTCTGGAACATCCCTGGCTCAAGCGAAGAACGAATGAGTGCGCAGCCATTGCCTGTCTTGGCCAGTGAACGCCCCAGCGCAGAGGCAGTCTTCGGACCCGAGGTTCCGTCGGAGTCAGACCGAGCTGCGGGCTTTCGTGCGGAGGCACCGCGAAAACGCTCCCCTGGCCGACGATTGCCCCCTTGGCTCAAGAAACCGTTACCTCGAGGCAACGAGGGGTTCTTCACGCACCAGTTGCTGCGTGAGCTACGGCTGGAAACCGTGTGCGAAAATTCGCGCTGTCCGAACCTCCCCGAGTGCTACAGCCGGCGCACGGCTACGTTTATGATTCTGGGCAACGTCTGCACGCGACCCTGCGGTTTCTGTGCTGTCGCACGAGGCCGACCTTTACCCGTTGAAGCGGATGAGCCGGAGCGTCTGGCCGAAGCAGCGCGACGATTAGGACTGAATCATGTGGTGATCACCTCCGTGACCCGTGATGATTTGCCCGATGGGGGGGCGGAACAGTTCTACCGCTGCATTGTGGCGGTGCGGCGAGTAACCGGTGCGACGGTCGAAGTGCTCACCCCAGATTTTCTGGGCGACTGGCGCGCTGTGGCTCGAGTTCTGGAAGCAGCCCCGGAGGTGTATAATCACAATCTCGAGACCGTGCCGCGACTTTATCCGCGTGTCCGTGGCCGCGCCGACTACCGTCGCAGTCTGCAACTGCTGGCGTTCGTCAAACGCCAGGCTCCGCACATCGTGACCAAGAGCGGCCTGATGCTGGGGCTGGGGGAAACCCGAGAAGAGCTGTTGGAAGTTCTGGCCGATCTGCGGGAACACGGTTGTGATTGCTTAACTCTGGGACAATATCTGGCGCCGAGTCTGCGCCACCTGCCGGTGGTGCGTTACCTGCCGCCCCAGGAATTTGCCGAACTGGGGGAGACTGCCAGGCGGCTCGGCTTTGTGCATGTAGCCAGCGGTCCCTTTGTCCGTTCCAGTTATCACGCCGAAGAGATGGTCTCCCGGCCCCATGATCGTTAACATTTGCGTCCCCGATCTGGGCTTTCCTCCGGAAGAACCCATTCGTCTGAGTTTATGGTACGCGGAGGAAGGCGACCAGTTGCGACAGGGCGATCACCTGGCGGAATTGCTGGTCAGTGGCGCCGTGGTAGATCTGGACGCCCCGGCCGACGGCATTCTAATCGAGCGGACCGTAGGGTTGCATGAGCATTTGCGGGTGGGACAAGTGATTGCGCGCCTGGAAGCGAATTTGCGTTCAGTGTTCGACGATCATGAGGTGGGAGATGTACCCTCTTTGCCCGAGTGAAGTAGCCGCCCGCGACCCTGGTGGTATTCAGCGGGTGTATCAGCAACTCGCTGCTCAAGCGACGACGGCGGCGGGCGTCGCGCACCCCATCGGCAGGATCAGCCCAGGCGCACGGCCAGGCTTCTCACCCCGAAGCCGCCGGGATCGCTTCCTCCGACCAGGGTAAGATACCTGGTGACGGGCAACGGGGCAGGGTGAATTATGTCCCAAGGCTTCTTTCTTTCCCTGGACGGAGTGGATGGTGCGGGCAAGACGACGCAATGCCGGTTACTGGCGGATTGGCTCAGTCAACGCGGTTACCGCGTGGTCAGGTGCCGTGAGCCCGGTGGAACGGCGGTAGGGGAACGGCTGCGGGAAATCCTGCTGCACTGTCCGGCAGTCCACGTAATGACGGAGCTGCTGCTATTCATGGCCAGTCGCGCCCAACTGGTGACGGAAGTCATCCGACCAGCGTTGGCGCGCGGGGAGGTAGTCGTCGCCGACCGCTTTCTGCTGGCGAGCGTTGTATATCAGGGCTACGGCGGGGGACTGCCACCGGACCGGATCTGGGAGTTGGGTCGCTGGGCTACCGGGAACACGCTGCCGCAGCTGACGCTGATTCTCGACATATCTCCTGAACAAGCGCAGCAGCGTAAGCCGCCTCAGGAGGATTGCTTTGAGCGGCGCGGGCTGGAATTTCTGCGACGGGTGCGGGAAGGTTTTCTCACCGAGGCCCGCCGCTGGCCGGATACCATGGTAGTCGTGAACGCTGAGCTGGCAGTGGCCGAAGTCCAGGCCAAGCTGCGTCGTGAGGTCGAACGTGTCCTTTCGGGAAATCCGCGGTCATGAGCATCTGTATCGTCAATTCGCCCAGGCAGCGCAGAGCGGTCGGCTGGGGCACGCCTATTTGTTTGTCGGACCGGAAGGGGTAGGAAAACACACGTTCGCCCGCGCCCTGGCGAAGACCCTGCTGTGCGAAAACCGCCAGGCGAATGTTTTCGACGCGTGCGGCGCCTGTTCAGCCTGCCGCTGGTTCGAGGCACAAACCCACCCGGACTTTCATGCAGTGGCCCTGCCACCGGAAAAGCACGAGTTCCCCATCGAACTGATTCATGAAGTAATTCGCCTGCTTGGCGTCAAGGCGGCGCGAGGGCAATATCGGGTGGTTCTTCTGGACGATGCAGACACGCTGAATGAAGAGTCGGCCAATGCTTTTCTGAAAACTCTGGAAGAGCCGCCCCCCTATTCCGTGCTGATTCTGCTGGGGACCAGTCCGGATTATCAGTTGCCCACCATTCGCTCGCGTTGTCAGGTGGTGCATTTTCGCCCGTTGCCCGACGACGTCGTAGCGGACTGGCTGCGTCAGCAGGGGTTGGTGAAATCCCAGGCCGAGGCCCTGCGCATTGCTACTCTGGCGCAAGGCAGTCTGACTCGAGCACAATTACTGGCTCAACCGGAGGTCTGGAACGCTCGCCAGAAGCTGCATGCGATGCTCGGAGCCGGCCGGACCGAAACCGTGGAGCTGGCGCAGACCTTGTGGTCGTTCGTCGAAGCGGCGGGCAGTAATACAGCGGCGCAACGGCAGCGGGCCCGCCTGGCGGTTGAGTTTCTGATGGAACCCTTGCGCGGGGCCTTAGCGCGACGACTCGGCCTCAGTGATCCTGCCGAAACGCTCGCTCACGCACTCCCCAAGAGCGCTGCCCTGGCCGAACGTATGTCGGTGCCCCAGCTGCTTCGTGCTCTGGATCGTTGTCTGTTGGCCGACTTTCAGATCGATCGGCGACTGCAACTTCCCGTGATCCTCGAAGCACTGGCCGACAGCCTGACTCTGCTTTGAGGCCGGCAGGGATCGGCTATGCCCAGGGAAGCAGGGTGGCGCGATGTACCCGGCCAGCGTCCTGTTCGACGAAAGCGCGGTTGATGTCCCGCAGGGCAAACTTATGGGACACGATTTTGTGAAACGGATAACGGTCCTGCCGCGTGCTCAACAGCCGTAATGCCTTGTATAAGCTGTCGGCTTCATACCACATAATCCCCAAGACCCGGCGTCCGTAGAGCACCAGTTGGGAGGAGTCAAACGGGGCGGTGCGTCCGGCGCAGATGTTGCCTACCACGACGTAGGTTCCACCCACTCCCAGCATGGCCACACCTTCAGGAAAAGCCTCGGCATGACCCGTGAGTTCTAAAACGATGTCCGCACCCCAGCCGTGGGTCAGTTGCTGCACGCGTTCGATCCGCGCCTGGGGCGTGGGATAGTCGCGCAGGCACAGGGTTTCATCGGCTCCGAATTCCCGTGCTAACGCCAACCGTTCGGGCAGGGCATCGAGCACAAGGATTTGTTCGACGCCCAGTTCACGGGCCACCGCGATGGCGTTGATGCCCACACCGCCCGCCCCTTGAATGACGATGCGGTCGCCCAGTCCTGCGCCTGCCTGTTCCAGCGCGTAGATCACCTGGGCCAAAGCGCAATTAGCCGGGGCCGCCATCTCATCGGTCACGTTCTCAGGAACACGAAACACCGTATGGCCGGGATGGAGGTAGTAATACTGACCATATGCCGCGTTGAAATGCGGCCAGACGTCGGGCGCGTGCCGGAACCGCATAGCTTGCAGGCAGCGAGGCGTTTGCCGACGTAAACAGGCGCGGCATTGCCGACATGGGTAAAAGTAGCGATAGACAATGCGGTCGCCCTCGCGCAGGGGTTGTCCGGCCGAGTCGTGTGTGACTCCCGCACCCAGCCGCGCTACCGTACCGACCATTTCATGGCCGATGCTGCGATAGCGGCTACCGCCCGGGTCGGCAGGTTTGTAATCGCCCCGCCACAGGTGCAAGTCGCTGCCACAAACGTTCGCCAGCTGCACCTTGACCAGAATCGCGCCTGGCGCGGGGTCCGGGACAGGGAATTCCAGCAGCACAAACGGTTCGCGCGGCGCCGTCATGGCTGCTACCAGGCCGGTTTCCGCCATGATGCCTCCCCTGATCAGGAAACTGGCGTGGAAGCTGGGGCACTCGTATCGGGAACGGGACTGTGGTGCGCTGCGGTGGCCTCACCTTCGGAATCGGAAGCACCAGTGACCCGGACGACGGCAGGGGATTCGGCCAGGGTATCCGCTTCGGGGTTAGGCGAGGGGAGCGCCTCCCGGCTGGGCCGCGCGGTTTCTACGGCGGCTGCCTGATCGTCAGCCGCGGCTGGCTGGGTCGGCATGGCGCCGGCAGGCGGCACCTGTTCGGGAGCGGCAGGTGTCGCGACGACATGAGAGGTGCGGTCTTCGCTGACGGTCACCGCGCCTCGGCGCACCGCCTCGCCGAGGTGTTTGTATTCGTGTTCCTCCTCATAAGCCGACATCTTTTCCGCAAAAGCGATCACTTCCTCGGCCTGCTCCCGCGAGATGCCGAGCAACTGCGCCAGGTAAGCAGGCTCGGCGCAGCTCAGGTCGCTGAACGACCAGAAGCCATCTTCAATCATGCGAGCCACCTGCTCGGGCGACAGGTTGGGAATCTGCTGGAGAGATTCCTCGGCCTTGGCCAGCGTGGTGCTCAACTCGTCGTGGGTCATGATTTCGATATCCCAGTTGGTCAGCATCGAGGCCAGGCGAACGTTGTGGCCGCTCATGCCAATGGCTTTGGACAACTGGTCCTGACGCACCAGCGCAGCAGCGCGATGGAGCTGCTGGAACAGGAGCACTTCCTCGACTTTAGCCGGTTGCAAGGCTTCTTTGACGAAGACTTCCGGCGCAGGATGCCAACGGACGACGTCAATGTGCTCACCGCCGAGCTGCTCGGTGATATTCTTGATTCGGGCGCCGCGCACGCCGATACACGCTCCCGTCGGTTCCACACGGGCATCGTTGGAGGTAACCGCCACCTTACAGCGGATGCCGGGCCGGCGCGCGATGGCTTTGATCTCGATAGTATGATCGGCGACCTCGGGAATCTCCTGCTCGAAGAGGCGTTTGACCAGTTCGTTGCTGGAGCGGCTCAGAAGGATGCGAACGCGGCCACCTTCCTTGCGGACTTCTTCGATCACCGCTTTGATGCGGTCGCCGACGCGCAGTTCTTCGCCGGGAATGATGCGGGCTGCGGGCAGGTAGGCCTCGACGCGACCGAGATTCACCACATAACCGCCACGGCCGCGCCCCAACTCTTCACGGCGGGTGACCATGCCGTGCACCAGGTGCCCGGTCTGGTTGGCATATCGGCGATAAATCTCCTCCGCTTCGGCTTCGCGGATACGCTGCATGACCACCTGTTTGGCCGTCTGCGCTGCGATGCGGCCCAGAACCTCAGGGGAAATCTCCTGATCCCCATGCCGCGCTCGAATCTGCCCGGTCTTGCGATCAATTTCGATGGCCAACTCGGTCTTATCGTCGCCGAAATGTTTGCGCGCAGCATAAAGTAGTGCGTCTTCCAGGATTTTGAAGACGATATCTTTAGGTAGATCGCGTTCCCGATGCACATCATCCACCAGGCGGAGGACATCCGTCGGGTTCATGGACAATCTCCCGCAGCTCTGGGGAGGGAGGTGCGCGTGAGCGGGACGGTTCGCCCAGCCCTACGCTTGGGTGCGTTTCCTGGGATTCGTCAGATTTGCCCAGTCGCCAGGCCGATGCTTCCCCCAATAAAAAATCCGCCTGTTGGCGGATCGATCGTACGACCCTCACTGGGCACCGGTCGCTCTGGAAGTACCTCCGTCCTGCCTCCGAACAACCGGCGACTATTAGTCATGGTAATTATAGACGCCCCTGCAGACTCTTACCAGTCCCGTTCCGGAATACAGGCGTCGGCGGATCACAGTTTCTGGACTGGCAGCTGATGGTGCCGCAGGAACTCCAGACACTCCTGTTCGGTAAAAACTCCCGGCGTCGTGCCTACGGCGCGGACGCAACTGGCGCCCAGGGCACTGGCCAGCTGCAAACATCCCAGGGCGTCGTAACCTCGCAATAAGCCGTAGATGTATCCGGCATCGAAGGCATCGCCGCCGCCGGAGCCATCTACGAACGGGACCGGATAAACTCCCACACGGTAGCGTTCGCGGGCGCTCACCAGCACCGCCCCCTCTCCGCCCAGGGTGATGACTGCGGTGCGCGCGCCCAGCCGATGAAAACTCTCCGCCTGCTTCACAGGATCACGTTCTCCCAGGATCAGCTCCGCTTCATCCTGATTGGGCAGGAAGACATCCACATAAGGCAGCACCTGGCGTAAACGCGGCAGGTAATCGGCCGGTCCGGGCACGGCTACGTCGAGGACTACCTTGGTGCCGGCTTCCTGCGCTTCGCGGAAAATCTCGGCTAATGCGTCATCCGCCAAACCGGGCATCAACAGGTAGCCTCCGAGATAAAGCACTTTCGTCTGGGGCGTCACCTGAGCCCGCAGATCTTCGGCTGTGAAATCCGCATTAGCGCCGAAGATGTGGATGAATCGCCGGTCCTGACCGACGACGTTAATGATCATGGTCTGACTGGTGGCACGACGCGGTACCAGCCGGATGCCGCGGGTGTCTATCCCGTATTGTTCCAGCATCCGTCGCACTATGGTGCCGAAGGGGTCGTCCCCCACGCATCCTACAACTACCGAGGCAATGTGCATCTTGGCCAAATCTACTGCCACGTTCGCGGCGCATCCTCCGATTGTCAGCAACATGTCCTCGGCCAAGAGCAATTCCCCGGGGTTCGGCAACCGCGGTATGGGGGCACAGACGTGATCGGCCACGATCACACCGGCACTGACTACCTCCGCTTCGCGCATAATCCCCTCACCTTGATGTCTCGCAATATCCGTCAGATTCGCCCGATGCGGTCGTTTGTTCCTTCAGACCCGTTTCCGTTTCTTCGGCCCCGATTTCTGAACTCCCGCCGTTGCGACCGGATAGAGTAGAGTATAGTAATAAGCGCAGCCCCAGCGCGTTCAAGTTGCCGACCAGACCAGGAGTCCGGGCCGCGACAGGTCTTCACTGTCCATCGGTGATAATACTGCGTTCCCTGGAATACGCGCCAACAGTGCGCTGCCTTGGAGCACGACCTCGGCGCAGCTCTATGGGTCTGAATTTGGAACTTATCCGCACCGCAAACCCTTTGCGCGCAGGAACGGTCCGTGAAACGGCAGGCTGCTATCTAGCGCACTGGGAAACGGGTTCGGCAATTGTCCCAAGCCGGGAGCGAGGGTGAAAGACCACGGCCGGGGAAACGAGGCAATGGTTCTCAAGGTAACTGTTTTCGTATGGCGGCAATCGCCTTGGCCCGCATTTCGTCGTTAGCATCCGGAGAGTAATTGTCGCGCAGGTGAGGATACAGTTCCCGCAAATTGGAGACAGCCAGATAACGCAGTGCGTGGCTTCGCTCCGCTTGCATAATCCGCAACAACGACTCAGCAACGCCCGCCTCGGGGGCGCTATAGCCGCGCAACAGTTCCAGCAGTGCATTGGCCTGGGCCTCGGAATAGCCGCGCCCCTTGATGATGCGCTGCCGCAACTCGTCGCTGCGCCGGGGATATTGACCCAACCAATAGTGCAAGGCTTCGCGTGCGGCCTGGCGAAGGTGCGCCTGTGGTCGTTGTTCGAGGATGTCCAGCAGGTCTTCGAGATAGTTGCCCATAGCCAGGCCAAATACTGCCAGACGTTGCGATACGGGATGAGCGGGCGTTTCATAAATCTCCTCCCACAGCGCCTGACGAGCACGGCCTAGTGGGCAGGCCGGCTTCTCCACAACCCGCTGATAGACGTGGCGCTGGAACTTGGCCAGAACCTCCAAAACAGGCGCCGCCAGTTTAGGCGGCTGGGCCCAAGGGGGTAGCGTTTCATATGGAACGAATAACACGTCGGCGTCTGGGGAAGCAGGGGCCTCGGCGAGGTCGCCGACGCGTCGGGTCAGCTGAACTACGACAAGATTCCCGGCGGGCACCGTCCGAATCACTTCCCGCTCTTTTTCACCGCTACGCCGCCAGAGCACGCCGTTTTGAGTCGTGTAAAACACCAGGAACGGCTGAGAACCAGGGGGTTCCTGGCCTCGCTGCAAACGCCATTGCACACTTACCAGCAAACGTGAATTCCCCGCCGGCAGAAGCAGGTCCCAAACCTGCTCGGCCACGCGCAATCGGATCAGGCTCTCGGTTTTGCGCCCTGTAATGATGAACCAGCCGCGCTCCAGCGTGCTATCCAGGTGATAGGGCCCTTCCGGTTTGTGGAGACGTAGCGAGGTATCCAGCACCGGCTCGGCATGGAAATCGGGAACATTACCCACCAGCTCCAGGTGCACGCCGCTGTCCACCTGCAACACTGCACGAAAGCCCGGCCAGACTTGAACACGAGTGCCTGCAGAAATACGCTCCTGCGGCTTGACCAACTGAGCGGCACGCTCATCCGGGCTCCACCGCCACAATAACGTTTCGTGAATCCCCTGAGCCGCATGTGTCGCGAGGAGGGCTTCCCCCGGTAAGGGAGGCGTGATGGGAACAAACAGGCTGGCCAGTTCCCGAGGCAGACACTCAGCAGGTAGGCGTTCGGCTTGAGCGGGAAAATCAGGAGCTTCGACCACCAGAGGCTTGCTCTTATCGTCGGGAACAACCTTCTCCGGCACGTTGTCCCAGGCGCTGTCCGGCAAAAACGCCACCGTCAGACAACCAGGACACAAACCACTGGAACCGACGGGCATCGGTAACCAGGCGAGCCAGTTCGCTAAGGCGCGACGTTGCTGGACGCCCAGAGCGATGGGGGCTGGTTTTTCCGCAGGGGCAGGTTCGTCGGGGACTGATGTCGGCTCGGTCGGTGGGGTGGACTGAGTAGTCGCGGCCTGTCGGCTGGTCGGCGTAGCGGAACGGGTCAACGCCAAATACAGCGACAGCACCAGGCCCACCAGGAAGACCGCGACGATGGCTAACGGCACCAGCCGCCTGGTCCACGGCCCGTGCAGCAGCGTCGGCGCCCCCAGCAGCCAGATACCCTCCTCAGTGCCTGAGGGAGAGCCGGCTTCGGCACCGGGCGGACGCACCGACGATGCGGTCCCCGAAGCGCGTACTTTGTCGGCTGCCAGCAGCCGATACATGCGCTCGTAACTGCTCGGCGGAATGATCACCGACGGACGAGCTACGCCACTGCCAATCAGCTGGTGGCAGGTCGCCACTTCCGCCAGCAACACGTCCGATTCCAGACAGCGCTGTTCTAACGCGGCGGCTTCTTCTTCGGGCAAAGTTCCTTCTACGTATCGGGCAATCAGCTCCGCCGGGGGCAACTCGGATGCTTCGCTTCCTTCCCGGTGAACGGCTGGGTCGCGGAGCACCCGCTGGATACGCTCGACCAGATGGCGCAATTCCGCGTCCTGTTCGATCTGAGTTCGGACTTGCCGCAATTGTTGCGGTTCCAAGGTGTCATCGAGATAGGCCAACACTGTTTTCAGAGGCAACGCTGGCATGGAACCACCCCCTTTCAGCAAGGAGCATAATGCGTCGGGCTGACGGCGTTAGGCCCTCTGGCACCTGCGTAGATACCCCTGAGGTGGAAACTTGTTCCGCCCCAGGACGGCAGGCTTATGCAACTTATTAGTGACTTCCAGCCGCGATTTTCGTTCGCGGCGAGGTTATTTCTTGGCCACGGCCGGCTTGCTGTCGCGGGGACCGGCTTCGCCTCCGAGCCAGAATCGTTCCACAAAAGTTGTATCTACCTGCCCTTCGATGAACGCCGATTGATTCAGGATTTCGCGATGGAACGGAATGGTGGTCTTGATTCCTTCGACGATAAACTCGCGTAAAGCGCGGCGCATCACCGCCAATGCCTCCTCGCGCGTCGGTTGCCAGACGAGCAATTTGGCGATGAGCGAATCGTAATTCGGAGGAACGCGGTAGCCCTGGACGACGTGCGAATCGAGCCGTACCCCTGGACCGCCTGGAGGTTGCCAACGCGTCACCACTCCCGGTGATGGGGCGAAACCCCGATACGGGTCTTCGGCATTAATGCGGCATTCGATAGCGACCCCGCGATGAACCACCTGCCTTTGGGTGAAACTCAAGGGATAACCGGCCGCGATACGGATTTGTTCCCGCACCAGGTCTATGCCCGTGACCAATTCTGTGACAGGATGTTCCACCTGAATGCGAGCATTGACCTCGATGAAATAAAAGTTTCCCTGCTTATCCACGAGAAACTCGCAGGTGCCGGCATTGTAATAGCCGGCGGTTTTGGCCAAGCGTACCGCGGCGCGGCAGATTTCTTCGCGGACTTGGGGCGGGAGGTTTGGTGCTGGGGATTCTTCTATGAGTTTCTGATGACGGCGTTGCGTCGAGCAATCACGCTCCCAGAGATGCACCACCTCCCCCTTCTGGTCGCCGAGAATCTGTACTTCCACGTGGCGGGGTTGCTCGAGATACTTTTCCAGATAAACCGAGCCATCCTTGAAGGCGCTTTCCGCCTCTGCGCGCGCCTGCTTGAGAGCGGCCTGAAGGCTGATGTCGTTGCGGGCGATCCGCATGCCGCGTCCGCCTCCTCCGGCCGCCGCCTTGATCAGAACCGGATAACCAATTTCCCGAGCGACCCGCAGCGCCTCAGCATCGCTCCCTATCAGGTCGCTACCCGGTACAATCGGGACTTTGGCTTCCCTGGCCAGCCGACGCGCTTCGTTTTTGTTGCCGAGTTTCCGCATGGCATCCACAGGTGGGCCGATAAACTCGATATTGCAGGATCGGCAGATCTCGGCAAAGTGGGGATTTTCCGAAAGAAAACCGTAGCCCGGATGGATAGCCTCCACGTCGGCCACCTCTGCCGCCGCGATGATTCGGGAAATGTTCAGATAACTTTCCGTGGCTGGAGCTGGACCGATACAGATAGCTTCGTCGGCTAATTGCAGCCAGGGCGCGCCGCGGTCGGCTTCGCTGTAAACCGCCACTACTTCGATACCGAGATCGCGGCAAGCGCGGATCACTCGCAGGGCAATTTCGCCGCGGTTGGCTATCAGGATGCGCTGAAACATGGCTCCTTCCGTTTACGCTGAAGTGTCTACGCGGAAAAGTACCTGACCATATTCGACGGGCTGCTGATTCTGCACACACACTTCCACAATCACGCCACTGCAGTCCGCCGTGATTTCGTTGAAGACCTTCATTGCCTCGATCATACAAACCACGGTGTCCGGCTGCACCCGCGAGCCGACTCGCACGAAAGGCTCCGCCTCCGGCGATGGGGCAGCATAGAAGGTTCCCGGCGTGGGGCTTTTGATCTCGTGAAGCTGTTTCGCAGGCTTCGGTTCCGCGGCCGGCGTCGGCGGTGCAGGCGCACCAGGTGCGGGTGGGGCTGCCACGGCAGGCGGCACCGCTGCCGCTGCTGGCCCCGCCACAGTGGCGGACTCCGCAGCGGCGGGCTTACGTTTCAATTTCAGGCGGTTTTTCCCATCGCGCCATTCCAACTCGCTCAACTCATACTTCGCCATCAGCTGAATCAATTGCCGCACAGTATTCAAATCGAAGGGATTTATGGTTCCCTCGTTAGCATTCGGCACGGAATCCCCTCCTCAGCGCGCCTGCACCTCAGGCGACGGTTCCCCTCCCTGTCCGCGTCAGGATTGGGGCAACCCGGTTCATGCCCATAAGCAGCGAAGTTCACGGGGCCAGCAGCTCAGCACCTCGCAGCCGCTGGCTGTTACCAGCACCTCTTCTTCCAGGCGCACCCCACCCCAATCCGGGAAATAAATCCCCGGCTCGATGGTCAACACCATGCCGGGGACCAATTCCTGCTCATTCTTGGGGCGGAGCACGGGACCTTCGTGCACCTCTAAGCCGAGGCCGTGTCCGGTGCTGTGCAGGAAGTAATCGCCGAGCGCCGCTTCGCTGAGCGCCTGCCAAGCGGCCTGATGCACGCGACAGGCTTTCACGCCCGGCCGCACCTGAGCCAGCGCCGCTTCCAGGGCGCGGTGCACCGCTTCGTAGGCGCTCCGCAAACGTGCCGAGATTGTACGGCCAGCAAAAACACGGGTCAAGTCGCTCTTATAGCCCATGTCCACGCCCCAATCCACCAGCAATAATTCGCAGGCGCCAATCGGTTGGCGGCGGGGGCGTGCATGCGGATGCGCCGAGCGTTCGTTGGCGGCTACCATGACGGGGAAACTGGCGCCCTCCGCCCCTTCTTCGCGCATCAGTTGGTCCAGGCGGTCGGCTAACTCCTTCTCCGTGTCCTGGGGACGAACCGTCGCGCACCACCGCGCCATCGCCCGTTCCGCGATGGCCAGCGCTTCGCGCAAAGCTGCCAACTCCGATTCGTCCTTGCGCATCCGTTCCGCTTCGACCAGTCCGTTTACCGCCTCCCAATGAACCTGCGGTAATGCTTCGCGCAACCGATTCCAGTCAGCCACGGTCAGCCGATCCGCCGGATACGCCAGACTTCTCCAGCCCAGGTCCTGGACGACTTCAATCGTCCAGTCCAGCAGTTGGGTTCCCACCGGCCGGATGCGTGCTTCCAATTCGGGACATTCCTCGGCCAGCTGATACTGATAGCGCTGATCGCTCAACGCGATGACTCGTTCCCGTCCCAGCAGCAGCCAAGTGCTATCGCCGGTGAAACCGGTCAGGTAGCGAACATTGGCGCTGCCCAGCACCAGGAAGGCTTCAGCCGTTTCAGGCACGCGGGCGAGCACTTGCTGGCGGCGTTGGTGATAGGCAGGAGTCATGTCGGTTCCTGTGCAGCGTATCACCTCATCGAGGTCGAGGGCACCACCAAAGCGACGTCTCCCTCCCTGGCTGGCAGAGCCACCGGCGCTTTGTCGGCATCTGTAATCAGAGCCGGCTGATAAGCCCACCTGACGGGGCACCTGCCTGCCTTGGCTGATGTAAGGCATTCTTTGCTCAAGCAGGCTACGCGCCGGTGCACTATTTGAGTTATTGCCCCAGCCGCCGACCTTCCACCTTCATCCGCAGATCTCCTGGCGAGCGTCATCGGCGCGGAATAGGTCGGCCCATCGTGCGCAGTAACAGCTTCATGTCCTCCCAGACATCGCGTTTGGCCTGTGGATTACGGAGCAGATACGCAGGATGATAGGTGCAGATCAGAGCCGCCCCTCGGTACCGGTGCACCTGACCCCGCAGTTTGCTGATGCTCTGATTGGTCTGTAACAGGGTCTGGGCGGCAATCGCTCCCAGGCAGAGGATATACTTGGGGGCGATGATGGCTAATTGCTGTTCGAGGTAACCGCGACAATTGGCAATCTCGTTGGGTAGCGGAGTGCGATTATTGGGTGGCCGACATTTCAGCACGTTGCAGATATATACCTCCGCGCGGCGAAAGCCACAGCCTTCCAGAATGCGATTGAGCAATTGCCCCGCCGCTCCGACAAACGGTTCGCCCTGGGCGTCTTCTTCCTGACCCGGAGCCTCGCCCACCAGCACCAACTCGGCATCGGGAGCCCCCACACCGAAAACCGTCTGTGTACGATTCCGCACCAGTTCTGCACATTTCGTGCAACCGACCACCTGGGACCGGTTCAGTTCCTCCAGGGCTCGAGCCTTCTCCTGCGGACTTTGTGCAGACGAGGCCAAGGGTTGCTCAAACAGAGAATCCAAGGTCCCAGGAACGGCGAGAGTCCGCGAAACTGTCCCGCTGGATTTCTTGGCCGTCATTTGCCGCTGCGGCGACGGAGCGGACTGTGCTGCTGGCGGCGCCTCTTGCTCAGACGATGTGGCTCCAGATCCCTCAGAGCCGGGAGCGGCTGCACTCGCCTGGCCCGCGACTCTCCCTTCTGACCGAGAAGAATCCGGTCGGCACCGCGGCAGCCATTCTAAACCGGCATAACGCAACGCTTCTAAATACAGACCGACCGCCTGGCTGATTCTTTCCTCACCAGTCACTTCCGCGTCGCTCATGGCTGATCTCCTCAGGGCATAATCCGCGCTGACGGACGGACACGAGTCGGTCTATTTCCAGACCCCGCGACAGCTTCATCGCCCGAATGGAATAAGTTTACAAAACCACCCTGTCCATGCCCCACTTCCTCAAAGCTGCAGACCGGCCTCTCCATTTTTGACACGATCGCGCGAAGCGTCCCTCTTAAAGACAACGGCTACGCCTTGCCCAAATACGTATCACTTCCAATGCTGAAGCCATGGTGCCCCAAGGCCGTCGAGGAGCCACCGAACTCGTTCTCCGCACATAGCCTTCCTGAGTTATCCGAGTTTCGTCGCCCACCCTTCGGATCAATCGCTGGGCTTTATTCTGGACGGCGAACTCGTGCGCTGACCGGGTTCGTGCCATTCGTGGCGTCTGGACGAATACATTAGGAGCCTGGGCCAGTGCCGTGGGACGTTTGCTCGCTGCAGTTGTGCTGCTAAAATGAGGTTCACCTATGAGTGCTCAGGAGTTGCTTCAGCACTATCTGCGACTGGCTCATCAGTATGAACATGCAGGGCAGATTCGCTTGCGCGATCGTTGCCTGGTGTTGGCGATAGATGTCGCCTGGCAATCTGGACGTATCAACGAAGCCACGCGCTTGTGGCAGCGGTTAAAACAGGCCAATCCCGACCTGTATCTGTGCGCCTTTGCTTCGCTGGAGGAAGCCATGCAGCGCCCCGAAGTCAAGGAATACCTGAACCACGAGCGCGAGGGTGCTGCAGAATTGTCTTCCCCGCCATGGGGAGTTCGGTCGGATGCACCGGCGTCCGGGACATCGGTTCCTCCCTCTCCCAGCGAACTTATGTTACCCTTGGACACCAGCCTGCTCCGCGAGGGTGAATCCGTGGGCGAAAGCTCGCCAAACGCCGTAGCTTCGGCCAGCAGCGAGCAAGCTGCGCCGCGTCAGGCCGCGGTTCATGACACGGCCGCGCATTCCCAAGCGACGCCCCCATCCAACAGACCCGCCGCTTCCTCAGCGCCAGTTCTGGGACGTGCCGCCGTTCCCAAGGTGCTCCGCTCCCCAGTTGTCTCGGTGCCGAACCGCATCGCGGCGCCGAGTAGCGCCAGTCGCGACACCTCAGCAACCGCTCCCTCCCACGCCGACGGCCCGGACCTGGTGAGCGCTTGCGTCGCAGCCAGCTTGGCCATCCTGGTGGCGCTTCTCGGATTGATCTTGGCGGCTTACGTCCTGCTTGCCCCATTCTTACCCGATTGGCTCGGCCGATGAAATGGCTCGAGCCGGCATCTCTCGTTGCGGGGCTTGATGTTGCTGTTGGCCTGCGACGGTAACGTGCGGGTCGAGATTATCGCGGACGGGTGTTATCGGTTTTGCCGGCGCGGCGGCGAAGTTTTTCGAGGAACTGGCGCAGGTCCTTGGGTAGCTCCGAGCGAAACTCTATCCAGACGTCGCTGGTCGGATGCGTGAAGCCGAGTTCGGCGGCGTGTAACGCCAGTCGCGGCGCGCCGCTTTTGTCGGGGATGGGCGGGCCGTGAAGGGGTTTGTTATACACCGTTTCGCCGCAGATTGGATGGCCTTGCTCAGCGAGATGAATGCGAATCTGGTGGGTGCGGCCGGTTTTCAATCGGCACTCCACGAGCGTATATTCGCCCAGATATTCCAGCGGTCGCACCAGGGTGATGGCGAGTTTGCCCACGTTGGGTAGGGGAGTGCTGCCGCGCCGACCGTCGCCGCGGTCGCGCACCAGGCGCGAGACGATGGTGTGTTCTTCGACTCGGCCTTGAGCGATGGCGAGATAGACGCGGTGAATCGTATGCTTACGAAACTGCAAGCCGAGATGACGTTCGGCCTGGAGGGTGCGGGCGAAGACCATCAACCCGCTGGTGTCACGGTCGAGCCGATGCACGGCGCGGATAGCCGGCAGCCGCCCCGAAGCAGGTCGGCCTTCGTGCTCGGCAATCAGGCGCGGCAGTAACTCAGCCACGGTCGGCTCATAAAGCCGTTCTTCTTCAGGATGGCGCACGGCGTTAATACCCGGCGGCTTTTCTAGAACGACGATGTCTGCGTCCAGGTGACGAATGACGATATCAGGCCGCGGCTTAGCAACTTTCGGCGCGTGCGGCAGCACCTTGACCACGTCACCAGGCACGACGCGACGCGCCACGTCGCGGCAAACGGCGCCGTTGACCAGGATGCGACCGCTCTCGATTAAGGTTTTGGCCCGCGACCAGGAAAGCGTCGGTTGCCACAGACGCAACGCTGCCGCCAGTGTCCGACCAACTTCCCGACTACTTACGCGGTAAACTGGGGCTTCTTCAGCCACGAGTATTCGCTCCCTGGGATATACATTATCCCTGCGCTGACGGAAGGAATGCGTTTCATTATACCGCCGCGATGGCGGCCACGAGAAACGCTTATTCACGGCCATTGACGCAGGAATGCCGTCAGCAGTTCCGAAAGCCTCGTTGCAGCGCGGGCGGCTTGTTCGAGGACTTCATCGTGAGAAAGTCGGTTCGACGCCAGGCCGGCGGCGCGATTGGTGATGCACGAGATGGCCAGGACGGGTAACCGGAGCCTCGCGGCATAACCCAGTTCCAGGACGGTGGACATACCCACGGCATCAGCGCCCAGTGCGCGCAGGGCGCGAATTTCCGCTGGGGTTTCGTAATTGGGGCCGAGGACGCCTGCGAGCACCCCTTCGTTCCATGGCAAGCCAATTTGCCGCGCTGCTTCGCTGAGTATTTGCTGCGCGGGGTTCGGCGGCAGTGCGTGGATTTGCGCCCAGGACGGAGTATGTTGAGGCGATACTTCCGCAAGAGAAGCCGACGCCCAGGAACGGGCCGGCACATGCTCAATACACACATTCTGGCCTGGCAAATCATGCCACTGGCGACCGTGCCAGCTGAGCCAACCCGTTACCCGCATCAGCGAACCAGGCTGCAAATCGTCTCGAATCCCGCCTGCCGCGTTGGTCAGAATCACCAAGCGCACTCCTGCCTGGGCGGCATGACATAGTTGGGAACAGATCGTGGCCAAGTCGTATCCCTCGTAAGCATGGTAACGTCCCTGGAACACGAGCACGCGCCGGTCGGCCCATCGGCCGCAGATGACCAGCCCCGTGTGTCCCGGAGTCGTGGTATTCTGGCCGTTGGCGAGTTCGCTCATGGCAAAGGTAAAACTGGCGCTCACCGCCTGGCTGACTGTGCTCAGGCCCGAACCGAGGATGACGGCCACTTGCGGCGACCAGAGACGTAAGCACGTGGGCCAGGGCGAGGCTTGGGGCCAGGCAATCTCGAGCATGGTTACGCCTCGCCGAGATCTTCTTCCTCGGGCCGCAGTTGGGCGTCTTTGTAACGGGCGGCGGTGACGATCACCTGGGCCGCAGCCTCGACGCCGAGGAAACTCGAATTGATGACCAGATCGTACTGATGCACCTCGTTCGGGTCGGCGCCGAAGTGAGTCAGTACGAATTCCATCCTTTGCTGGTCGGTTTTGTGGACATAATCCCGAGCCTGATCTTCCGTGAGGCGGAGAAATTCGCTCATATAGCGGATGCGGTCGGGCAACGGCGCGACCACGCGCACTAACAGGGTGCTCCGCACCGGCAACAGGTAACCCGCGCCCCGTCCGAGAATGACGGCACGACCACGACAGCCGATCGCTACCAGCGCCTGCGCCAGCCGCTGAATTGAAGGATGATCGCTGAGTTGTCGTTTCGCCCTCAGCTGGTGCAGGTGGATTTCGGCCCAGGTGCGTGCTGCTTCGGGTAAGCCCGGCCAAAGTTCTTGTTCGAGGTGCTCTTCTTGAGCGAGGTATTCGAGTTTTTCCTGGTCGTAAAAGTCCCAATTCAGGAGCTGGGCCACTTTGCGGGCAATGGTGGCGCCGCGGCTGCCGGTTTCACGGCTCAGGCATACGGTCAGGTGCGACGGCGTGTAACCTTGCTCAGCCCATTCCTGAAGCCGTCCTTGAGCCGCGCGGATTTGTTCGACGAAACTGGTGTCCTCCGGGAAAAGTGAGGGTGTTACGCCAGTGGTCGGTCGTTCGCTCACGAGCACCTCCTGTTCTTGCCGGGGGCCTGGGCGCCTCAGATTCGCTCACAGGTTGGGATCAGCATATTCCCGGCGGGCAAAGAGCATAGCGCCCAGCCCTGTCCACAGTACGCTGGTGCCCAGGAGCACGCCTCGTGCCACACTGCCACTGGTCGCCTGAAACGGGAAAAGCGTGTCGGTGCTATTCGGTACCAGCCAGCCTGCCTCGGCCAGGAGCGAACGCAGGTAAAAGCTGATGCTGGCGCGACTGATCAACCCCGGCATATAGCCAATGAAGTTTTCGACCACGAAGACGTAAGCGATGCTCACCAGGGCGGCGCGACGGAAGACGACGCTGAAAAATACAAACAAAGTCAGATAAGCGAGGCCGCCCAGGGCTATCGGGACCAGCACGGAGACGGTGGCCCGCAGGGCGTCGGTGCCGGCAGCACTGGCCAGGGCAAGCGCTCCCCCTAGACTCATCAGAAGCGTCCACGGAACCGCCGCCAGCAGAAAGATGAGATAGACGGCGCTGCGGGGCATGGGCCGTAACAGCAGCCATAATAACCAGCCTTCTTCCCAGGCACCGCCCAGCACTTGAACCCCCGAACTGAGGCAAACCATGGGCATCAGGAAGCCGAGGTAGGCAGGCACCAACACTTCGGCGATGAAGTCGTCCGCCGGCCAGGGACCACGCAGCCAACGGTGCGCTGCCACGCCACACAGTGCCAAGCCCAACAGGAGCAACACCACCAGGGTCTGCCACGTCCAGACCGGCTTACCCCAGGTGAGCTGCCAGACAGCACCAGGAAATCCCCACGGGGAGAAGCTCGCGGGCGCTTCCGTTCGCGATGCTAACCATTCCTGGCTCCCCCGCTTCCCCACATCCAAGTGTCAATTCTCCGCATCGAACCGGCTGCTGCTTCGCCGGTACCGCGCGACGCTATTTCTTGCTCTTCTTCGCAGCGGCCTTTTTTGTCTTCCTGGCCGAAGCGTTGCTTGAATTGCGGGACGCTGATTTGCCACTTTTCTTCTTGCCGCCGAAGATTGCCTCCCAGCCCTCAGCAAATTTGCGATTTTCCGAAAGCCCCACGCGCACAATGGACATAGCCTCACTTCCTCCGTCGGACGGCCATCACGTTTGCATCTGTATTCTAAGATACCGCAGCTTACGCCAGGGTCAATCGAGCTATGGTGAGGTGCTCGATACCTGTCCACCTGGGCATCCGATGAGCGAACCCGCGAACCGTTTTCTGTCACTACCGTCGGAACACCATCGTAAAATGACCAGAGGCGAGCTGAATGCCAGAAGAGGTTCTACGCGATTCTTTTGTTAATCTCCAGGAGGCTGCCGATGAGCGAAATCCAGAACAATCGCGTCGAGCCACCAGCTGTTGCGGAATCCGAGGCGGCTGAGGAAGACAACGTCATCACCGACGTTTACAAATCTCGGGAAGAAACGCTGGAAGGCGCGGGAGAATCGGAGGCGGCCGTTTCTGACGACATGCCGCGTTTATCGCTGCAACAGCGCGTCAGTCAGCTCGAGGAGGTTTGCGAGGATTTGGGGCAACGCGTCTTGCGCCTGGAGTCGGAGTTCAGCAAGACTCGCGAAACCCGTCAAGACTTGCGAAGCCAACCCCCGGACCCCGATATTCAGGGTCATGTTCGAGCTGCACGTTCCTCCTGGCTCGTCGTGGAAATCGGACGCGATCTCATCTGGACCTGGCACATGTTCCGCGACGTCCGCTATCAGGTGAGCTGGACGACAATCTTCCTCGGACTAACGGCGCTGGTCTATCTGACGATCTGGCCTGCGGTGCGTTCCTGGATCGGTTGGGGTTGGTCTATTCCGATAATCAGTT
>JANWVZ010000150.1 GCA_025056555.1 Gemmatales bacterium
GCCGAAGTTGTGTACACGGATGATTTGGCTGGATCACGGTCAGGTGCTTCTGGATGGCGAGCCGCAGCAAGTTGTCGAAGCCTATAAAGCATATATGACTTCCGCACCTCGATTGGCGGCTTGAGCCACGGAAGATTGCCTATGCCGCGGCTGGAAGCGGATTCCTGTTGTAGCAGTTATGATCAAGCTCGCCGCTGGGAGAATCTCTGGGCCGATTTCCTGAGTTGGGAAGAGCGGTCAGGCGCCTTTGACTACCAGGATGATGGCATTCCGTTATGGGAGTATCTTCGCGTTCCTGTATTTCTGCGATTGCAGCAAGCTTGCGGTTTTCTCAAACCGCCACCAGTGCCGAGCCTTTGGCGCAGGATGTTCAGTCTTCATACGGTTCGCGGCTTAGTCCGCGCCAGCCTCAGCGCGAATCCATACTTAGCTCCGAGTCAGCCTGTGATGTATTGCACGATTGCTCGGCGAGTTTACTATCAAGGGACATGGCGCGATCCTTATCTATATCCGTTTCAAAACCATCCAGACCACAGCTACATTTGCCTGGAGCGTCCTGAAGGAGGCCCACATGTATCTTCGAGGAGAAAGGAATTGGTGTACTACACGGACTGGCTTAGCTCCGCCGCTGCCTGCTCGCGCCGACTCAATTGGTTCTTGCCCAGGCAGGTTCGGAGCTGGCTCCGGGAAATCGAGGTGGCGTTTTTCAAAGAATTTCAATTTCACTTGCCGATCTCTGAAATAGGCCAGGAATATCTTACGGCGCGACTTTGCCTGCGCTGGTTATACACCCAGTTATTGAAACGGCTTCGACCTCGCGTGTGTATTATCGTGGCTATCAATCCGGCTGAGCGTGCTTTAGTGGAAGCCTGTCGTTATCTGGGGATCATCACCGCAGAGCTGCAACATGGCATGATTGGACCTTATGATCTTACTTATACGACCCCTGGCCACGTTGGTCAGCGGACATTTCCCGATTACATGCTGACTTTTGGTCCGTATTGGCGGAAATATACTTCTCTACCGGTGGTTCCCGGGAAAAGTATAGATGTAGGTTTCCCCTTTTTGCAGGAAGTTGTGGAGCGCTGGGAGCCGAGTGTGCGACAGCTACGCATCGTCGTGCTGTCCCAGCCGGGTTGCTGCGAGGCTTTATCGCAGTGGGCGCTTCGTCTCGCTCGAGTAGCCCCTCCATGTTATCGTGTCGCCTTTCGGCTTCATCCAGCTGACGCCACTGATGGTGAAACTTGCCGACGCCTCCAAACGCAAGGCATTGAAGTAGTCCCTCCGGCGCAATCACTCTATGACTTACTCGCCTCTTCTATAGGTCAAGTTGGCGTCTTCTCGACGGCTCTGTATGAAGGATTAGCCTTCGGACTCCGCACCTACATAGCACCATTACCGGGCTATCAGTACATGAGACCACTGATTCAGCGAGGTTGGGCGCGGCTGTTAGAAGATGAGCGACAGATCTTTGACGACATTCAGGCTTGGCCTCCTTGCGATCTTCGGGAACTTTTCCTTTTTGAGGGAACCAGACCATTCCTGACTTGGCTTCACCGCGTTTTGACCTGATTGGGAAATACGCCTTAATCTTATGCCACGTATCCTAAGGTACGTGGCTAACCTATCTCCAGATTAGTGCGGCATCCAATCGGATTACTAATTAAACTCACAGGTACATCCCCCTGGATCATACATTCTTTGAAGCGCTGCCAGAAGATGTTGGACATAAGAAAATTCAGCATTTGCCCTATAGTTATCAATAGCAACGCGGAGCTAACTGGTGAGATTTATCAATAGGCGTAGTTCTAATATCAAGACAAAATAGCCTGGCAACGACATGATATCCAAGTATTCGTATATGCGGCAGGCGTTCCAGGAAAAGCCAGTTATGGCGAAACGTTAGGGATTTGATACTGCAACCAGGAGGCCTCCTGAACGATCTTCTCGCTCAGCAGAACCGCCTGTTCCGTGCAGTCATTCAGGCTAACACCTCGATAAGCATTACCGGCTAGATAGAGGCCGGGAAAACGCTGCAGAGCCTCCTGGATAAGCTGCAAGCGTGTTAGGTGTCCCAGGACATATTGGGGAATGGCTCGCGGCCAGCGGAGAACACGGGCATAGACTGGCGAACCTCGGATGTTGAGCAAACGGCGCGCCTCCTGGTCGGCAATGTCCACCAACTCCTTGTCAGATCGGTCGAGGATTGAAGGTTGACGGCTCCCTCCTGCCATGTAACGCATCAGGACATGGTCGGGCGGAGCGCGATAAGGAAATATACTGGAACACCACTGGCAACCTAATAAGGAAGTTGGAGCATCGGCCGAGGCCAGATAGCCGAAGCCCTTGTAATGGCGGCCTAGTTGGTGAGTTGCATAGCCGAGCGCAATCACGGCGATGGGAACGTAAGGGATGGCGGCAACCGTATCAGCCAGGGAAACGTCCA
Source organism: Gemmatales bacterium (assembly GCA_025056555.1). Taxonomy (GTDB): domain Bacteria; phylum Planctomycetota; class Planctomycetia; order Gemmatales; family HRBIN36; genus HRBIN36. Next base: position 2,447 of record JANWVZ010000150.1, read on the forward strand.
GGGAGCGAAGTAATTCGGCCTGTACATACGCTGGACAAGTTAGCACGACTTGCTGAGAAAGAAAGTATCCTTGGTCGCAAAGAGTTTTCCAACGAAATGGCGGAGAGGCCTCAGACGCGCACTCAATTCGGCGCACGGGAGTGTTAAGCACCAGGAAGGGCTGTAGTCTCGACGCCAGCGTTTCGATCAGCGAGCGCAAGCCAGTGCGCAAGGAGAATAACTGCGAGCCACGGACATAAGGCTGACCTTCTTGTCGGGCTTGATGTTTTCGCTTCCCGGCCGCTTGGACAAACCCCGCGGTGACGCTGCCGCAATTACGTTCCATTTCTAAGATACGCGGAAAACAAGCCGCCATGCTCAATCGCGTGGCGTCGCCTGCATAGATCCCAGTGACTAACAAAGGCCCCAGCAATTGGCCCGTGGCAGTATCGGTGCGGCGACTGATGAAGTCCTGCACAGACTCCTCATCAGCCGGCGCCGGCCGGCGACGCCAGCGTTCAGTGACAATGGCCCATTTACTCGACCAGGAAAGCAATGGAAAAGTGAGCAAGCTCCACAGGCCACTGGGCAAGCGATGAAGTTGCTGGCCATCGAAGACATAGCGGTAGCGTGCGGTGGGATTGGCCGAGATTAGTTCCGAATCCAAGTTCAAGTCATGCAACAGTTGCAGCGTGCTTGTCTTGTTAGCGAGAAAGCCATTCGGCCCGTACTCGACAACGAACCCTTGCTCATGTTCTGTCCAGATTGTCCCCCCCGGACGTGAGCTGGCTTCCAAAATCACAAGCCGCCAATCAGGACGCATTTGATGCAAGCGAAACGCCAAACTTAATCCGGAGATACCTGCTCCGACGATCACGATATCCGTAGTTAACAAGGGTTGAGGTCTCACAGAGTCCGAAGGGGACATGACCGAGTTTTCCACGCGCCTTTTTGGGAACTAACCTGATTGGCCCGGCGCTGGGGCCATGATGACGAGTACGATGAGTCCCTGATTGCCCGTGTTGCGAATGCCATGAGGTGCTTCTGCCGGTGCAATGAGCAAGTCCCCTTCGCGCATGGGTTGTTCACCGTCTGGCACGAGAAAAACACCCTGCCCCTGCAGGACTAAGTAGGCCTTATCTTGACCGGCGTGAGTGTGCAGCTGGTGTTCCTGGCCAGGTTGAAAGCAATTGAGACCGAGAAACAACCGCGGGCTGTTGAATAAGGTCACTTTTCCCATCTTTTTGGGGTCGAACCGAACATGCTCCAAGGGGCGCAAATAAGTAGCAGAAGCCTGCGATACCAGTGCGCCTGAACCAGATGCCGTACCAGTTTGATGAACACACTTCGGATGGGGACTGGGCTGGCCACGCACTAAAGCCACGGCATGACTGAGTTGCGGCAGAATCAGTTTTTCCAGGGCCAATCGTACCGCCGCCGGCGAGCCCGGTAGGCTGAATACAAGGCGTCCCCGCCATATACCTCCCACAGCGCGCGACAACATGGCGGCGGAGCCGATTTCCTGGTAACTCAAATAACGAAACAACTCTCCAAAACCGTCCAGCCGCTTTTCCAATAGAGAGCTGACGACCTCATAGGTTTGGTCTCGGGGGGCGATGCCAGTTCCGCCAGTCAGGATCACCACGTCTATATCTGGCCGTGCCTCCAAGTCTCGAAATATCTGGCGAATCTGCTCCGGCTCATCGGGAACTATTGTTGAGTAAACGGCCTCATGCTGTGCCTGATTGATAATTTGACGTATAGTTTGACCGCTCACGTCATCCCTTTCGGAACGCGTGTCGCTCACGGTGATGACGGCTGCACGGATTTTGGTCGTGCGGGAATCAGCAGCCATGATGAACTCCAGCAAGCCGGCTAAAATCGCGAGGCAAGGATGTCGCGTTTTTCGACGGCGACGAGTTGGCCCTTTTCCAGGTGGACAATCCGTTGGGCCCGTTCGGCAGCACGCGGATCGTGGGTGACCAGGATGATAGTCTTTTCAAGGGTCTGGTGGAGTTCCTGTAAAAGGTCGAGGATTTCGCGGGCCGAACGAGCATCAAGATCGCCGGTCGGCTCGTCGGCGACGATCAAGGTGGGGTCAGTTACGATTGCACGAGCGATACCGACCCGTTGCTGCTGACCGCCGGAAAGTTGGCCCGGGCGATGTTTCATACGGTCAGCTAAGCCGACTAACTCCAGAACCAACTCCACCCGCTCCCGACGCTCAGCCGCGCTCAGAGGCAGCAGAAGCAGCGGTAGCTCCACGTTTTCATATGCAGTAAGCACGGGAATGAGGTGGTAAAACTGAAAAATGAAGCCGATATTGCGCGTGCGCCAACGGGTCAGTTCTGTCTCCGACATATTGGAGATTAGTCGTTCACCAACCCAGACCTCACCTTCACTCGGTCGGTCCAGACCAGCAATGAGGTTTAGTAAGGTCGTTTTTCCAGAACCACTCGGCCCCATGATGCCCAGAAATTCTCCGGTTGGGACCTCTAAAGACAAATCTCTCAAGACCTCAATCCGCTCTTCACCGCGGACGAAATATTTATGAACGTGCACCACCCGAAGAATCTTCTCAGCGGGCATAAAGACTCGGCCATTCACCTATAAAGGCAATCAGTTCGTGGAAGTATCTAGAGCCCAAATGTTCCGATAGCGGACCTGACCACCATGTCCCTGCAAGAACAGAGGTCCGGGAGCGTCGTTTTCCGCTTGACCTCCACCAGTGGGGCCTTTCAACTCTATTTTATCGTGAATGAGTACGCCATTATGCCAAACGCTCATAACCGCATTTGCTACTTTTTTGCCACTGGGATCGTAACGGGCTGCTCGAAATTCCACATCGTAGGTCTGCCATTGTAAGGGCGGATAACACATGTTCACCAGGGGAGCGAATTGGCTATAAATGCCACCACATTCGTTATTAGCGCCGCGCAAGCCGAAGCTATCTAATACCTGGATTTCGTAACGGTGCTGAATATATACGCCGCTGTTGCTGCGGGCCTGACCCCGTGCATAAGGCATAAAGGTCAGTCGAAACTCCAGGTGTAACTTGTGATCTCGGAATTTCTGCCGAGTGGCAATGTCATTACCCACCAAGGCTCCATCTACAACTTGCACCCGTTTCTGTGGTTCCCACTGCTCGGCATTGCTACCGTCGAAAAGGATGATTGCTTTGGGAGGTGGTTTCTGACCCAGTGTCTTGCTTTCGCGAACGATTCGCTGCAGTTCAAAGGCGGTGCCATCGGCGGTCTTACCGGTCATTCGACCATTCTGGATGGTAGCGGACCACTTCCCGTCCTTGCTGGCAATCTTGGTCATTTCACCGTCCCGTTGCCCACTGGCCTCGACGCGTTTGGAGTATTCACCGCCTTCGCCGCGCAGCCCGCCCGGAAGAAAGTTGACCTGGAACTTGCCATCACCCAGCGCGATGACCTCGGCACCCAGTCGTTCTTTTTTCGCTAAGTCTCCGAGGTACTCACCTTGAATGACAAAATCAGGGCCGGCCTGGCCAGGGTCCGTAGCTACCTTCACAAAGCCGGCTTGCTGTTGAGCGCTGACTGCCAGCCAGCTAAGTATTCCGAGGACGCAGAGACACATCGGCAGCATTCGCATTGGCAATTCTCCTTGCGGCAGACATGAGCAGGGGTTAGTACGGATGTTGTTGGTGTGATGTCATTGGTGTATGGCGCTCGGCCAGCTTTTCAATCGGGCACCGGCAAAACTGCCCATGAGTCGCCAACGAAGTGGATGGGATAGCTGACGACGTTTGCTCTAAACCTGAAAATGGGCTGGGCGCGTTATGAAGTTGATATTCTCCTAAAAAGCACCCGTCGTAAATAAGCCGCAATTCGCCTCTATTAATTGGCTGAGGTTGGTGAAGGTGGTAAAGCATGTTCGACGTTCATTGGCACTTGAAGCCTCATGATCAGACAAGAGCGCAAATACGCTGGCCGGCCACTGGAAGCACAAAGCAATAAGTGGGCATTTCTCCCTCCTGACGAATTCCGCCTCTTTAGCAATTCTCGAAACAAGAGGCTGCTTGCATGTTGCTGTCCTCGGTCAGCGCAGGGCGGGAATCTGGGTCAGCCCATAAAGTAATAGACCTCAAAAAGATGCTAAAGGTTGCTGATTTCCATATCGGTGGGGCAGGGTTCCTTAAGAGGAAACCGCCAAGAAACGGACACTCATTCGTAGCTAACAAGGCGGCGAAAATGGGAAGACGATGAATCCGCAAAGAGAATAACGCCTCGGCATTTCGGACAAATATACAATGGATATAGAGAGGCTCAACAGACAACAACGATGGATAACCTTTCAACTAGTTAAGAAGCGGATAAGGAAGCGATAAACAGCGTCAGCTAGCAGATCAGCGTGGCTAACGAAAGCAAAGTGCCCTGCGTCTGCGATGCGTACGTGTTCAACATGGGGGATTCGCAGCTCAAGTTCACGAACTCCCTGAGCCGTGGACAGGACGTCTAGCTGTCCTGTAATGATGAGTGTCGGAACGCGAATGGCCGGCAGGTACGGCCGCAAATCCATTCGTTCGGCTAGCTGAAATCGGTATGCCATGACGCTTTGGTCGGTTTGCCAGCATTGCCGGGCTACGAAATTCAGAAGCCTCAGGTCGTCGCATTGTTTACCAAAGAAGAGGTTGAAAAATTGGTTTACATAAGGGTTATCGCAGGGAAGTGAATAATGGCGTAAGACCAGTTCAGTAGCAAAGCGAAGTAAACTGGGGGCAAAGGTTACGTCCACGCCTTGAGCAATCACAGCAGCTGGACGATGGGGGTAACGAGCGGCGAACTGTAATGCCAGCACACCGCCGAACGACACGCCCATGACTATGGGGCGCTCCAGACAAAGCAAGTCCATGAATTCTGCGACGTCATCAACCAGATCGTTCAAGTCAAACCGCCGGCGCAATACAAAAGGCTCAGTTTCGCCGCGGAGTTGAAAAGCTAAGACGCGGTATTGGCGTGCCAAGTGAGCCGCCAGCAGGCTGACCAGACCAACACCACCTGCCAGCCCGGGAATGAGGACGAGAGGCTCTCCCGTTCCCCACGAAAGGTACTCCGCAGTATAGTCGCGGAGCACAGCCAAGCCGGTTTGGGGCATAGGAAGATGTCGTGGGGAGAGGTGAGGAGTCTTCCAAAGTTGAAGCGTCGCCTGCATTGGTGCACCTCCATGCTGAAGACTTCAAAATCAGCGAACAGAAAGAGCCAAGCTCCTTGGGGGCCAAGGTTGTGGAATCGTGTTGGCAACTTATTTAGGCACTTCGCGTGCCTGAACGGACGGCCTGAAGCAATAACTTGTCGTTGTCGTTCGCAAGCACAGATAGGTAAGACGGGGCGTGTTTGCTGGCTTAGCTGATCAAGCAAAGCGGCGGGGCGGCATTGTCGGGAAAAGGGCGCCATTACCCATCGGCGCCGAGTGACAGAAAATCGTCACTAACCATTCCTTTAGAATTATGCATGAATGACCAGACGGATGTTTTCTGGAAGATACTTACCAACTTCCTGGATGACGTCACCCTTCATAGCTTTCCATAACGGCCCTCGCTGACTGGTGCCCAGAATGAGAACGTCAGCGCCATGAGTGGAAGCGGTGTCGGCGATCATAGCGGCAACGTCATCGCTGGCTGTATAAACTGGCCTCCAAGGAACACCCGCTTCTCGGGCTATGCGATCTGTTTCTTCAAAGAGCGCCCGAGCTTCGGGATCATTAGAGGCGTCGAAGGAGTTTTCTTCGGGTCCCATCGGGAGAACCGCCAGTTGGCGTACAAACAGCACCCGCAACTCTGCCTGACGATTCCGAGCTTCTTCCACGGCGAATTGCAACAGCTTAGGATTACCGCCCCGCGCAGCTACCATAACAATGCCTTTCGGTTCGTAGGTAAGGGACAATGGTTGCTCGCCAGTAGCTGTCGTAGGGGCCGCTTCTGGTTCTGGCAATTCCTCCGTAATAGGAGTAAGAGCTTTCCGCAAGGGCTTGGGCAGGCGCTCCGCCAATTCACCGCGATGTTGTACCGCCCACCGAGCCACTAGTCCCAGCGCCAGCACAATTACAGCAAACGCTAGAGCCTCTATCTTGGTAACCGCGATGGTAATCCAAATAGCCAGCATCAGTGAAGCCACCCCCCCCAGAACCAAACGCTCGTACCCCCGAATGTCGGGCTTCGCAGTTGCAGCGGTAGCTGACAGGTTAATGGTTATGGCTCCAACTACACCGATGGCGTAGAGATGCGCCAGTTTTTCCACATCGGGAAAAACGTAAACCACAGCTAAAGGGGCGATGGTAGAGATGACCAGCGGCAGCATGGGCACACCGTAGCCGTTCAAGGACA
>JANWVZ010000151.1 GCA_025056555.1 Gemmatales bacterium
ACAATTGGAGGGCTTCCTGGATCGTGCGCGATCCTAGCCAGTGCCACGCTGCCTGGCTCCAGCCGCTGGCGATGCCCTGGACCCATCGGCTCCTGCAGGCGGCCCGAATCGGCCCTCGCACTACCGACACCAGGAGCTCAACCAGCGATGAGCGGGAGCTTGTCGGCTTTGTTACGCGCCTTGCATGAAGCGCACCAGCGTGTCCATTTGCTTCATAAAGAACTCGAAGAATCTCAGCGGGCCACCCAGCGCCTGGAACAGCAGTTGGCCGAACGGGAAAAGCAGCTGCGGCAACTCCAGGACGAAATCCGTCAGCTGAAAGTCACCCTGCATGACCGCGAAGTTACAGAAAAGCAGTTACAGGAGAAGATCACCCGTTGGCAAAAGCAGATCCTGGCCGCCAACACGGCACGTGAGTATCAGGCGCTGCAGAATCAGATTGAAAGCGCACGCCTGCAGTTGAGCGCTTTGGAAGACGAGATGCTCGAGCTGATGGACAAACTCGAACGTCGTCAGCTGGAGCTCCCGCAGCGCGAGCAAGCCGTTGCCGAAACACGCCAGGAATTGCAGCACCTGCAGCAGCAACGGCGGGAACGTCTGCATCTCATTCAGGAACGCCTGAACCAGGCCCAGGTGGACGTAGCTCAACTGGAAAGTCAGTTGCCCGGCGAATTGCTCGAAACGTATCAACGTCTGGTACGGCGTGGTGCCAAAGACGCCCTGGCGGCTGTCGAACATGGCAGCTGTATGGGATGCTTCACCGGCACCACCCTGCAAATGCAGCAGGACTTGCGCCTGAACCGACCCGTGGTGTGCAAGAGCTGCGGGCGAATTCTTTATCTGGTAGAGTCGGTATGAGTGTTGCTCGGGGAGCAGGTGCCCCCCTCGTGAGGGCGTTAGAAGCTATCGTGGGCACGGAAGGATTGCTCACTGCGGCCAGCGATTTGGCCGTTTATGAATGCGATGGTTACACAATCGCCAAGAATCGCCCGGAAGTGGTGGTCTTTCCCACATCGGCGGAGCAGGTAGCGGAAGTCGTGCGGGTTTGTAACCGTTTTGCCGTGCCGTTCTTGCCCCGTGGGGCGGGTACGAGTTTGGCCGGCGGTTGTCTGCCGGTGGGAGGCGGCGTGGTCATTTGTCTGACCCGCATGAAACGCATTTTGCACGTTAATTATCGTGATGGTTATGCTGTCGTCGAACCCGGCGTGGTCAACGCCTGGCTGACGCGCTATACCTCAGGCCAGGGTTGGCATTTTGCGCCGGATCCTTCCAGTCAAGGCGCCTGCACCATTGGCGGTAACGTGGCGACCAACTCGGGCGGCCCGCACACGCTGAAGTACGGCGTGACTGTCAATCACGTTCTCGGCCTGGAAATCGTATTGGCCGATGGCACGCTCACGCACGTGGGCGGCCCCCCGGCGGACCTGCCCGATTACGATCTTTGCGGCGTCCTGGTGGGTTCCGAAGGCACCTTAGCCATCGCGACCAAGATTTGGGTGCGGCTGACGCGCAATCCGCCCAGTTGGCGCACCCTCCTGGCTGTGTTTGATTCTGTAGACGACGCCACCGAAACCATCAGCGCCGTCATCGCGGCGGGGATTGTTCCTGCCGCTCTGGAGATGATGGACCAGCTGATCCTGCAGGCGGTCGAGGCGGCCTTTCACTTCGGTTTTCCGCTGGATGCCGGGGCGGTGCTGTTAGTTGAAGTGGATGGGCTGGACGCCGGCTTAGATGAAGAGGCTCAACGCATCGCCGAGATCGCGCGGCGGCACCATGCCCGTGAGGTCCGCCTGGCTCGGGATGAAGCGGAACGCCAGTTGCTGTGGAAGTGTCGCAAACAGGCGTTTGGTGCTGTGGGCCGACTGGCGCCGAGCTATTGCACGCAGGATGGCGTCGTACCTCGCACCCGTCTGCCGCTCATGCTCCGACGCATCCGCGAGATTTCTCAAAAATACCAGATTCCCGTGTGCAATGTCTTTCACGCGGGCGACGGCAACATCCATCCTATTCTGCTCTTTGATGAGCGCGATGCCGATCAGGTGCGCCGCGTCCTGGACGCCAGCCATGAAATCCTCGAAACCTGTATCGAACTGGGCGGCAGTGTAACCGGCGAGCATGGTATCGGCGTAGAGAAGCTTGACTTCATGAGCCGACTTTTCAGCCCGGCTGACTTGCAGATGATGGAGCGCCTCAAATATGCGTTCAATCCGCAGGGACGCCTCAGTCCCGGCAAGATGTTACCCAGCGGTGCCGCCTGTCTCGAACAGACGCATCCTGGTCGGCGTGCTGCCCTGTAACAGGGGCAGGGCAATCGTTAGCGCAGCGACGTCGCCGCGCGATAGTTTTGGTTTTGCCGTTGCTTTTCCCGAAATCATTGCAGAGCGAGGCCAGACCCTGCCGATGCTCTGGGCGGGAGGGGCGGGCTTTGGGCCACGATAACCTTCTACTGGCCAGCGGGGGGTGGTGCCGGCCTCCACGGTCTTGGCTGGCGCGGCGACCGTGGAATCCCGTTCTGGCGGTGACACAGCTGGGGTTGTATGGCCGATGCCGGGCCTGGATAACCTGACGTCTCGACGCTATCCATACCGATTTACAGAGCACTCCCCAACAGCTTACCAATATCAATCTTCGTTTGGATGAAACCAGCACCAGGCTCGAATCTGTCGAAGCCCTTGGTCAGACGCTTTCGCACTCTAAGGACGATTGCTGCTGCCAGCTGGCCACAAGCTCCGTTTCCAAGCATTTTGCTCAGGCCCAGTTCCAGCCACACCAGCATATCAGCACCGTTTCCACATGACCCGCAGGTTGGCCATCTACCGCCCCCTCTGCGTCCAGTAACCGCAACTTGAATGCGTTGACCAGCGACCCTCCGCTACCTGTCAGGGAAAACCCATCCACGTTACCCCATCTCTTCCTGCCTGCCGATGATTCTCAGTTCATGGCCAGGAACAAGTTGCTTTGCGCATCAGGTTACCGGGTCCCAGGCCGTGAAGCAGAGCCTCGTAATTCTGATCCGCATAAACGTTTTTCCCGCAGGCCGACTCATGCGACGTGATCAGGTTGCCGAGCGAAGCTGGTACCTGAGACTACCAAAGAAATTATGGACTTGTAATCACAGCGTTCGACATCAACACGTTGCCGAGCAAGGCTGGTACTGCCAAAATGGAGTATATTTTGAAGCTTCTGAGGCAGAAAACGCGAGTCTGGAAGTCGGCTCGAACCACCCCTTCGGAACAAGGAGCCTCCCGATGCTGAGTCGTCGCGAATGGCTGGCTCTGGCAGCCAGTGGCCTGGTCCCGATCAGTAATTTTCCGCTGGGCGCCGCTCAGGAGAAAGCGAAGCGCAGGAAACGTCTGCTCATGTTTACGAAATCTTCCGGTTTCGAGCATAGCGTCATCCGCCGCAATAAGCCCGATCAGCTCAGTCATGCCGAAAGTATCACTACCAAACTGGGCGAGCAATATGGCTTCGAGGTGGTTTGCACCAAAGATGGCCGCGTCTTTATTCCAGAAGAAATCGCCAAGTATGATGCGTTTTTCTTCTACACCACCGGAGACCTGACTCAGCCGGGCACTGACAAACATCCGCCGATGTCGCCGGCCGGGAAAAAAGCGTTTCTGGAGGCGATTCAGCAGGGCAAAGGTTTTATCGGCTCCCACTGCGCCGCCGACACCTTTCATTCACCGGGCAAACGGGACGAAAATCAGCCCCCGGAGCAGCGCGATCCGTATATCGTCATGCTCGGCGGGGAATTCATTGTACATGGTGCCCAACAGAAAGCGCGGATGCAGTTAGTGAGTAAGCCATTCCCGTTGCTGAAGCCCCTCGAAGATTTCGTGCTGCATGAAGAATGGTATGCCCTCAAGAACTTTGCTCCTGATTTGCATGTCATCCTGGTGCAGGATACTCTGGGCATGCAGGGAGCGATGTATCAGCGTCCACCTTTCCCGGCCACCTGGGCGCGATTTTACGGCCAGGGTCGCGTCTTTTATACCTCCATGGGACACCGCGAAGACGTCTGGACTCACGAAGTTTTCCAGAAGATTCTGGTGAGCGGTATCCTGTGGGCGCTGCGTGAACTCGATGCCGAGATTCGCCCCAATCTGCAGGACGTGACGCCGAAAGCCCATCTCTTGCGCAGCTGAGAGTCGCACCTCACTTGGGCATATTCCGATACCATCGGCCCCAGCGCGGAGTGCCCGCGGGTGCGCTGGAATTGGTCCGCCCAGGGAGCGATGCCGGACTAACGGGCGCCTGCTGCAGTTGCTCCGGTTCAGGCAATCGGGGAACTGCGGGCTTCGTGGCGGGCAGCGGCGACGGGGCTGCTGGAGGCGTTTCCTGCGGCGTGATACTCTCGCCGGCCTGACTCGCGGGATGAGATTCCTGAAGCTCGTCAGTTTCTCCGGGCCGCACTTCGCATATCACGCCGTATGCTCGCATCCGTTCCCCCAGCCACTCGATACACACGGGCAGAATCCGCTGGGCGGTCGCGTCGTTATGTGTACCGAGGACATCCACATGCACTCGCGGTCGTATTCCCCGCGAGCGGGCATAGTAAAGGAAACTTTCCGCCTGGGCCTGGAAATTGAACTCGTCTTTGCCCGCATAGCCTACGAACATCTCCAGCTGACCATGCTGAACGCGAAAACGGTCCAACATCTCAATCGGATTTTCCATAGCGGCACACACAATGGCGTAGCTGTCGTCGCCAAAGACCGGATGATAGATTTCCTCGACCCGAATGCGGATCAGACCATGTCCCAGACAGGCAAGCACTTCCTTGCCATCCAGCAGACTATTGCGCCAGCCCCAGTTGAACGGGTCGAAACACGCACGTGGATCGCCCCGCTCGCTCATCCAGCGAATGTTCAGCGGCGCCAGAATTCCCGCGACGAAACGGAACTTGTCCCGATGGCGAATCGCCAGGTTGTACGCGCCGAATCCCCCGAGCGACACTCCGATTATCGCATGGTGCTCAGCATCTGGCATGACCGGAAAACGGTTGGCGACAAAGCCCAGAGCATCGTAGAGCACCCAATCCTGAAAATCGCCCGCCCGTCCGTTGATGAAAAAACTATGCGGACAGATCCGGCCTCCGCATTCATCCGTGCGCCCGTCGGGAGCCACGATGATGCTGGGCGGCAACTTCCTTTTGACTATCGCCTGATCGAAATAATGGGCCACCTGGAGGAATTCCTGCTCGTCGTTCCACAGACCGTGCAGATACACGATCAGAGGATAGACTTGACTCTTGCGGTAATGAGGCGGCAGGTAAACGTAAAGATCGCGGCGACTGGCTAACGCGTAGGACCAGATGCGCCGATCCTGACCGTGATTGCGCGTGAAATCGAGGATGCGGCCTTGAAGCGGGTGATTAGCCAGTTGCAGACTGTCGGGCAGAACATCCTTCCCCGCACATGGGCGCTTTTGCTCCAGCAGGCCGACGAGGCAACCGCAGATCGCCAGGGCCAGCAGGGCCAGCTTGCTTCCTTGCCTGTGCACCGTTCCTCCTCCCCGTGATTCTTCTTACTGCCAACTTCGTCGGCATAATCGCTGCGGCCACACCAACGAAACCCTCTGCCCCGCTCGGCCACGGCTGCCCTCCTTGGCAAAGTGTAACGGTTGTAGCGTCCATCACCGCAAGGATTTCCAGCCGCCGCCGTTACCTCACGGCCAGACAATAAAGTGCACGGTCCGAGCGCAACAGCAAACGATGGCCAGACACCGCCGGACTGGCATTGAACGGGGAGCGGTCGCCCAGAGTATTGTGGGCCAACTGCCGAAACTTCGGGCCGGCCGCCAGAACGTAGGTACCCCGCTCCCGGGACACGTAATAAAGTTTCCCGTCGGCTAGAATTGGCGAAGCGAAGATGTCGCCGGGCGCTGGCGTCAGCCGCTCCTGATAGACCACCTCGCCGCTCGCCGCGTTCAGGCAATACGCAATACCGTGAGACGCATGGGCAAAGTAGAGGTATCCTTCATGGTAAACGGGCGAGCCGGCCGGTTTGCCCAACCGTTTGCTCCAGACTTCATGACCCGGACGCACCTCGCCACGTCCGCCGGCGCGCAGCGCCAGCACGGAGCCTCCCCGATCCAGGAGTGCATAAATCACCCCATGATGTGCCACGGGGGTAGCGACGGCATCGCCTTCCCCCGCGCGGCAACTCCACAGCAAACGTCCATTGCCCGGATCGAAGCCGAGCATCCGCCCGCCGCCGGCTACCACCAATTCCACCGCCCCGCCAGGAATTGCCACCAGAACCGGCGTCGTCCACGATTCCCGCACTCCTTCAGCACGCCACACCTCCTGCCCAGTGCGCCGATTCAATGCGACCAAAGCCTCACTTTCCACGCTGGCATTGACGATCAGCAAATCCTGATGCAGGATCAAGGAACTGCCAGAACCCTGGTCGTGGATGCGGTTCCCGACGCGGGCGTGCCAGAGCTGTTTCCCCGCATGATCGAAAGCATAGACGCCCGACTTGCCGAAAAAGACGTACACCCGCTCTGCATCGGCCACCGGCGTACTGGAAGCGTAACCGTGCGCCGCCACGTGATCCCGCTCAAATGGCGTCTCCGGCAGATCTGCCTTGACTGCGACGTTCCAGAGTATCCTGCCGTCGTCCCGTTGCACACAAACCACGTGGCGGTACAACTGGTTCATGTCGCCGGGATGGCGTCGGCTCAGGCCGTAGCCCGTATAGCAGGTCAGGAATATTCTGTCTCCCACCACAATCGGACTGGACGTGCCTGGGCCCGGCAGTTCCGTCTTCCAGAGAACGTTCTTTTGCTCATCCCAGGTTACTGGCAAACCGGTAGCAGGGCTGACGCCGCGACTGCCTGGCCCACGAAATTGTGGCCAGTCGCCAACCTTTTCCTCCGCGGTCAGCTTCGTCGTTACCAAAACGATGACCAGGCAACCGGTCAGTGTGAGGCAAGTTATACACCAACGCCACCAGGTCACGGCGAAGCTCCTTGAAATTGACGCTGTCGGCGTGCTGGAAGCACGTGGCTCAGCACAGGGCGAATCAGGAGGCGTTCTCAGCCGTTCAGATCAACCTCGCTGGGCATTCTAAGAAAACTGGAACCGCGTTCACCCGACTAACTCGTACAGCCCGGGAGATTTATGAAGAACCTTGAGAATGGTGTTAGGAGGTATGAGGGCGTTCACCCGACTAACTCGTACAGCCCGGGAGATTTGGCCGACGAATACCTCACCCCCGTTGGAAGCAGTTCCCGTTTGCCCGCCGAACCAACCCAATTGCCTGTAGTGATTCCGCAACCGCCTTCCGGTTCGGTCTGCTCCACGCCGACGTTACTCCCACGATGGTTCAGTCAGTTCGAGCGCCGAGGTATAACCGCTTTATTGAAAAACAGTAAACCTGTTTACGCCTACGATGGTTCAAGCAGTTTGAGTGCCGAGAGCATGGGTATTAGCTCTGCCGCGTTCGCTCCATTCTGGCGCCGCAAGCTCCGAACAGCCATGCGATGCGGTTGTACTGGTTCACGCACCGATAGACCGGGTTGGGACTGTTTCCGGGACTCATGCTGCCGACTGCGAGGGGCGGTACCGATGCCAGGGAAGGAAATGACGCGCAAGTTGTCAGAACACACGAAGCAGTTTATGATTTCTTAGAGAAGTGCAGCCAACCGAAGAGAGGATTCAAACTATGGCCAAGACGGTGTTATTAGTGGACGACGATGCGGAAATTGTCCAGGGAATGCGTGTGGTGTTGGAAAGTCGCGGATACCAGGTCCTGACGGCAGAAGACGGAAACGCCGGTTTGGCTATGGCAGAAAAACATCAGCCCGACCTGGTCATCGTGGATATGATGATGCCGCGGAAAAGTGGTTTTATCGTTCTGGAAAAACTCAAGTCCCGCAAGGAAAGCGCTCCGCGCGTGATTATGATCACCGCCAACGAAGGCAGCCGACATCGCGCTTATGCCGAGTTGTTGGGCGCCGACGATTACATTCGCAAACCGTTCGGAATGGACCAGTTGCTCAGTTCCGTCCAGCGGCTCTGCCCCCTCGAGGAGCCTACTCCCGCGGAAAAGCCCGCCAGAGCCAGGAAATCCCGCGGCGAAGCCAGCTGAGTTAATAAGATACTTGGGCTCCAAGCGGGCGAAGGTCTTCTTTGGTCGAAGAAGGGTTCATAAGTACATGCCTCCTCGATCATTGTGAGGAATTCATCCAATCCGATTGGTAGCCAGCACATGGGCGGGTAATCTGCCCCCGTGTCCAATGGGTACAATTCTTCCGACCTCCAAGATGGTAATTCGGTAACCATTCGGCCCATGAACAGTTTGTAACCCCCTCGGCTCGCTCCGCCGAATTCTCTCAACCTCGGCAACGATCGTTTCCGGGATGGTAACATTGTATTTTCGTCATTGATTGGGGTATTTTCGTCATTGATGGGATTGCACTGGCCCAGCTGCCGTAGCGGTACGCTGACTCTCGTGATGTTCTCTGGCTGAAAAAAACGTTGCAATCTGAAATTCATTGGTTATACTGAAAACTAAGAGGCAGTTTCGGGACAACATTTGTCGGCTGGTCTCTCAAGTATA
>JANWVZ010000152.1 GCA_025056555.1 Gemmatales bacterium
TCAAAACTGCCGAGATTCTCGAGAATCTTGCCAAACACCTCTTGCACCACGTCTGCCGCATCGCTCGGCTATAAACCGCTACTTCGCGACCAACTGTAGATGATCGGGTTGAAGATAACGCAGAGCTGCTTCCAAGCCTCTGGCTCTCGAGACTTCACCCGCACCAGTAGTGTGCTCGAAAAAAACCTCTCCACTCATAAGTTGTTCCACAGACAGCCAAGCCTTGGCCCGAGGCACGATTTGCCTGCCCCAGACTGGCCAAGTTGGGTCTAGCCCTTCGCTGAGCCATAATTTGCCGAAAGCGGCAGCGTAGCGCTGCCGTCGGGCAGGCTGTGCCCACGTTCTCGATATTTTACCGTCACACCTACTTATACTTATTATCGCAATATTATCGCCGCAGTTCCTGAACCCTCATTTCGTTTCTGGTCCAAAAGTCACATCTACTTACTTATTATCGCTTTATTATCGCACACTGCCAACTCAGGATAGCAAAAGAGCTTATCTTCGGGCTTGGGGGCCGATTCAGAATAACTGAACCTTTGTTTGGCTTCGGTCGGCGACCGCGGAAGCGGTGAGCGTGTGCGTTGGTCGCATATAAGGTGTCTCGACATGTAGCGAGCCGCACAGTAAGCGCTAGAGGCCCAGAGATGAGGCTTCGACCAGTTCCTGTTTCGGCTCAGGCACGCATAGAAATTCCTCCGGCGTGCTTCTCTCCTATCCACCTCCGACACTCTGCAAAACAAGCCATTGGCCACGCAAAAAAGCAGAATCTAACGCGCACGGTCTTTCAGGGAGGACACTGGACTGACCTGGGAACAGCAGAGAACTTTACCACGGCAGGGCCGAAGAAAGTTAGGAAGATATGTACACGTCATTAACGGGATGATTGGGAACGAAATAGCGCTTACCCGTGCGGGTGTCCTGTGAAGGGGGGATGTCGGAAGATCTTACGGTATTCGATGCCCCGCAGGATTCTGACCTAAAGCCGTGAGTGGCCCACCGACGTTTCTTTTGGGGGCGAGACGAAAAGAACATGCCAATACCGATGGCATTTGGCGAAACCTTGGTACACGAATACTACTAGACGGAAAACAAGTGCTTTCTGGCCATGCGCCGAGTGAACAATACCATCCTCGTCATCAGGCTCTACCATCCCCTCGCATAGGACACCGGAAACTCTATGTCGAATAATAAGGTAGAGGCCCGAGAAAACGAGGATCAATGCTCGTGGCACGGCTTGAACCAAGCCATGATGAGCGTTAGGGACTCAGCAGGCAGGTTAGGAAGGTCTCGTATTGGTCAGGCAGGGATGACGTGCGAGTCAGCGGAGAGCTTGAGCTGCGAACGGTAGCGGGAACTGACCCGATGGGACTAAGTATGACAGCTACTTTGATCGTCCTCCAAGGGCCGCAGCAAGGCCGACGATTCAAGTTGGACGGCGCGGTCATTCCGGTGGGACGGGACGCGAGCAACGTGGTTCGTTTGCATGACACGGAAGTGTCGCGGCGTCATGCGGAGTTTCGTCAGACCGAACAAGGTTACATGGTAGTGGACTTGGGTTCGAGTAATGGTACCTGGGTCAATAGCCAGCGCGTGCATCAGCACTTGTTGCAAACGGGGGATCGCATTCGGCTGGGCCAGACGGTTCTGCTGTACACTGCCGGCACCGGCTCTCCCGAAGGAGAGTTGGCCGAGAAGATCAGTCTGATCACCCGCGGTGACCAGGAACTGACACAGGCATCCATCCTGGGCAAGGTGTCGGCCGAGGAGGGAGCACGCGTCTTGAGCGATCCGTCGCGTGCGGAAAGCCTCTGGGCGCAGAACGCCTTGGTCAATCTGCGGATTCTGCTCCAAGCCGCTCAGGTCGTGAGTCAGGTCTTGGATATTCGCCAACTCCTGGAGGCGCTGCTCGACTTGATGCTGCAGGGGGTGCCCGCGGAACGCGGCTGTGTGTTGCTTTATGAATCGGCCAGCGGCGAATGGCGACCGTGGGCAGCCCGTTTTCGTACCGCGGCGTCCGCAGGTGACCAGTTTCCCATCAGCCGTACCATTCTTGACTATGTCGCCCGGCACGGAGAAGGGATTCTGGTTTCGGACGCCCCGCATGATGTGCGCATTGGTCAGGCAGCCAGTGTGGTGCGCTATGGTATCACCGAAGCGATTTGCGTGCCCATGAAAGGTCGCCATGAAACTGTCGGCCTGATGTACCTGGACACGCGGCAAGCCCACACTACTCAGGAGCCGCACCGTCAGCTCAACGAAGATCATCTGCGCCTGGCCATCGCCTTGGCGCACCAGGCAGCGCTGGCCGTTGAGGAAACTCGTTATTATCAGGCTCTGGTGCAGGCCGAACGTCTGGCAGCTATCGGCCAAACTATTGCGGCCATCAGCCATCATATCAAGAACATCCTCCAGGGTTTGCGCAGCGGCATGGAGTTGTTGGGGATGGGAATTCGTGAGAAGAATGAGGGTTTCCTCCAGCAGGGCTGGCGAATCCTCGAAAAAAACCAGGCGCGGATTTACGATCTCGTCCTGGACATGCTCACCTACTCCAAAGAACGTGAACCGAATCTGGAACCCTGCGATCTGGCCAGTCTGGTGCACGATGTCATCGAGCTGATGAGCGGGCGGCTCGCGGAACAACACGTTCAGTGCCACGTAGAATTGGCGGAAATGCCGGGCCCCATTTTACTGGACCCCGAAGCCATGCACCGGTGTTTGCTGAACTTGGTGACCAACGCCTTGGATGCTCTGCTGGAAGTGGAGGAGCGCCGGCTGGTGGTTCGCACCGAGTATGACCCAACCCGTTCAGAGGTTCGCATCCGTGTTGCCGATTCAGGGCCTGGCATTCCCGCGGAAAAGCTCGGCGAACTTTTCAAGCCTTTTGTTTCAACGAAGGGAGCTCGGGGGACTGGTCTGGGACTGGCCGTCAGCCGCAAAATCGTCCGGGAACATGGAGGCGAGTTGACTGTGCAATCGGAGCCTGGGCGCGGCAGCGAATTCGTCGTCCACCTGCCCCTGGTTGGCCCGGCCGCAGCGCGCAGCCCAAACCATCAACCCGAACGCGCTACGTAATGCCACCAGGCCAGCAAACCGACAGACCATAGATAATAGCTGAACCACCGCAAACGCGCACGCCGCACCAGGTTCAGAAGTGGTTTCAGTGTTAGGTAACCGACTGCAGCGCTGACCAGCGTAGCAACAGCCGTCTTCGTCATGAAATCGGCGTTGAGCCAGGAGGCAGAATCTTCGGCACGAAGCAGATTCAGGCATCCTAATCCCGCCAGCCCCAGGTTGGCGATCAGGGCTAAGGCAAAACTATAGCGTACGGCGCTCAAGCGCTCCACGTTCAGCAACAGCGCCACCGCTAGCGTCATACCGCTGCGCGACAACCCCCGCATCACTGCCGAAAGTGCCTGCCCCATACCGATCAGCACCCCGTGATACCAGCGCAACTCACTCAGGGTTATTTTTCCCGCAGGTAGTTGGTCTGTCAGCCATAATAATGTTCCTAAGCACAAGAAATTCACGGCTACCAGGGGCGCACTCACAAACGATTCGCGGATAGAACGGTCTAACAGCAGCACGGTCAACACGGCTGGCCCGCTTCCCCAACCCAGTAACCATAGCCAATTCCACCACGAGAATGTCCGCGCTGTCGGTGCGCTCTCGGTGTGCCAAACTGCGCCAGAGCCCAGTGTGTCGGAACGGGCATGCCCATGCGAACTCTTTTCGTCGCAGGGAGGCGACGGGCTTTCCGAGCTGAAGTTGGGGACAGGGTCATGCCAAGAGCGCTCCCGTGTCAGATACCAGGCGACGGCGAAGGTAGTGCCCAGATGGAGCATACCATCGAAGAACAGCGCTGCTGAAGCCTGTTCACCAATCAGCGGGAAAAATTGTTGCACCAGCACGAGATGACCGCTGCTGGAGATTGGTAGAAACTCGGCGATTCCCTGCAATACACCCAGCACCAGGGCGTGCCACCATTCCATGACCAGTCATCCAACTGGGGGACGCCGGCTGCCC
Source organism: Gemmatales bacterium (assembly GCA_025056555.1). Classification (GTDB taxonomy): domain Bacteria; phylum Planctomycetota; class Planctomycetia; order Gemmatales; family HRBIN36; genus HRBIN36. The sequence continues at coordinate 4,027 of JANWVZ010000152.1, forward strand.
CAGGTTTCCTTTTGCTAGGAAGCCTCTCCGTTGGACCAGCGAATACGGACAATTTTGCGATTGCCAATACGCACAATCAGACCATCGTGCAAGACCAATTCGAGGTTCGGGTCGCTGATCCGCGTGCGCTCCGGGCCCACGTTGACGCCCCCTTGCTGAACCAGCCGACGCGCTTCGCTATTACTGGCCGTCAGACCGAGCCGCGTCAGGAGCCGACATATATTGACTTTTCCCTCCGGAACATCGGCACGGCTTAGAGAAACCTCCGGGATTTCTGTGGGGTCCTGGCGGTGACTTAGTCGTCGCTCCCATTCCGCAGCAGCTTTTTCGGCGGCTTCGACGCCGTGAAAGAAACCCACGATGTCGCGGGCTAACTGCATCTTGGCCCACTTGGGATGAGTGCGTTGAGGATCGGTCAGCCGCGCGATTTCCTCCGCCGATCGGTCCGTCAACAACGTGAACCATTCCGGCATCAGGTCATCGGGGATACTCATCACTTTGGCAAACTGATCGAAAGGCGGCTCATTCACTCCGATATAATTCCCCAGACTCTTTCCCATCCGCCGCACGCCATCCAGACCTCTCAGGATCGGCAAAGTAATGGCCACCTGGGGTTCCTGGCCGGCGTCACGCTGCAAGTCTCGCCCGACCATCAGGCTGAACAGCTGTTCGCTGCCCCCCAGTTCGACATCGCTGCGCACTGCGACGCTGTCGTAACCCTGCATCAGCGGATACAGGCACTCGTGCAAGTAAATCGGCGTGCCTGCCTTGAGCCGCTTCGTGAAGTCGTCCCGCTCCAGCAACCGTTGCACTGTCATCTGACTGCACAGATTCAGCACATCAACGAAGCGGAAACGGCTGAACCAATCGCCATTGCGTACGACTTCGGCGCGGTTCAGGTCAATCACCTTGCGGATCTGTTCGAGATAATCGCGAGCGTTCCTTTCAACTTGCTCCACGCTCAAACGGGTCCGCGCCTGATCACGGCCGGAAGGGTCGCCAACTAACGCTGTGTAATTGCCGAGGATGATCACTGCCTGATGACCGAGTTCCTGAAATTGCCTCAGCTTCCTCAGCGGCACCGTGTGTCCCAAATGGACATCAATGCCGGTCGGGTCAATGCCATACTTGATTCGCAACGGTTGCCCAGTGCGCAAACTCCGTTCCAGTTTCTGCCGCAGCTCTTCTTCGGGGACGATCTGCTCTACGCCGCGGCGAATAATGGCTAATTGCTCCTCGACACTCATTATCACTGGGATTCTCCCGGTTCGCTGCTATGCCCCTCCCGCCGAAGCCGATTGCCTACCCATAATAGCGCCACGCGTTGCGGTAAAGCATCAACCAGTATCGCTGACCATCGGGGCTGGTGATTTCTTCCGCGGCCGTCGAATAGGTCGCTGCTTCAGACAACGGACCTGCTGACGACCGCGCCACCACTACCGCATCAAACCGAGCTGTCGTGTTGACCAGACCGTGTAGTTTCAGGAAATAGTTGGCCACTCGCCACAGCTGAGCCTGTTTGCGGTCGTCCAGGGACAACGCCGCTCGAGCGGCATCTTCACCTCCGGTGGCACGTACCTCCACAAAGACCAAAGTATTCCCTTCTCGCGCCACGATGTCCAATTCGCCCAGGGGACAGCGATAGTTGCGCCGAAGAATGCGATAGCCGTAACGCCGCAGGAAATCCGCGGCCATTTGTTCCGCCCACAGGCCGAACTCGCGTCGTTGCTCAGGGTCATGGGGATCGGGATGCATCGTGGCTGCCCCTTCCGTCATTCACGCCCCACAGATTAAGGAAGGCAGGACTCTGTCGGGGTTCAGCATACTTCAGTGAGTTGTGATCCCAACGGGCAAGTACCCAGACGGCTCCACTAAGGCGCGGAGCTTGCTTCACGTGGCCGCACCCTCGGGCGATTTGCTTTCGGTTTCGGCCGATTTGCCGCCGGTTTCCTGACGCTCGCGCAGTTTGGTGGCCTTACCAATCCGTTCACGCAAATAGTACAGCTTCGCACGCCGCACTCGTCCATGACGCTTGACCACCACTTTGGCGATGCGGGGCGAATGCACCGGAAAAGTTCGTTCCACGCCTTCCCCTTGGACGATGCGCCGCACCGTGAACGTTTCGCTCAACCCGCTGCCTCGTCGGGCTATCACTGTCCCGGCAAAAACCTGAATACGCTCTTTCTGACCCTCAAGTATTTTCTGGTGCACTTCCACATAGTCGCCAATCTCGAATTGGGGCACCTGATTCGACGGACGCTTATAAGCATCTTCCACCAGTTTCAGCAATTCACCACGGCTTGCCATGTTCAATCTCCTCACCAGGGTTTTGCCTGCAACTCCAGGCACAGGTTTCTCGCACCTTTCGGCTAAGGTTTCAGCTTCGCGCCTCGGGCGCGCTCGGAACACATCATTCTACGATACTTTCCGCATTTGGGCAGAGGCCCGGGCTGGAACACGACTCTCGCTGGCGTTATCCTTATATACAGAGATGGCGATTCTGCCTCGATGAGCCAGCTGCCTCTGCTCGGCAGTGGGGGGCAAATCGGCCCCCGAAAGCAGGCTTCTTGCACGCAATGTACGCACTCCATTCCAAAACCTCCTAAGGGATCTCCTGATCTTCTGGAACCCGGTATGCAACCGACTGCTCAGGAACGATTGCCGACACAGGCTTCTCGCCGGTGGGCTCTGCGTTCTATTGCTGTGATCATGCTTTCTCTGTTGCTCCTCAGCGCGGGCGCGGCTTGGTGGTTTTGGAGAACTGCTGCCTCGCCAGGGTCAGCGCCTGCCACGCTCGATACGCCTCTGGACGTGCTTCTCGGCCAGAACCGACGTGCCCAATTCGAAGCGAAGTTGGCCCAACGCCGCTACGGCTCTCGTACTTGGAACTGGCAAGATTATGTCCAATGGGGACGCGAACTGGTGCATTGGGCTCAAGTGAAAAACCCACCCCTCGGTCCCGCACCAAGTGTCCCGCTGGCCGAGACCTATCGTTGCATTCACTGCCACAATCTTGTCCGCGAAGACGTCATCCTCACCCAGCAGGATCCGGAAGCGCGCGAGCAAATGCTCGAAGACAATCCTGCCCTGGCCGGCAAAAAAACCGGCGTTCGCCTCATGACCGGCACCACTTTTTGGGGCATGGTCAACCGCGAACGTTTTTACAACGGTTACTATGCCAGGTATCACCGGCTCAAGGTGCGCGACGGTGGTCAGTTTCGCCCCATGAATCCCGAATCCCTGGCCGACGCCGTCCAGGTCTGTTGCAGTTATTGCAGTGCCGGTCGCTTTCCCGAAGATTGGGAACTCGACAGCATTCTCGCTTACTTGTGGACTTTGGAATTGCGCCTGCGCGATCTCGATTTACCTCCACCGACACAACTCCGTCTCCTCGAACAACTGAACTCTTCTCACCCTGACACCGTCGCCGCCGCTCGTCAGGAACTGCGCAAACATTACCTGCTGGCCTCCGCTGCTCATGCTGTCGAACCGCCACTACGCAGCGACGATGCAAAGGATATCTATCCTCCCAGCGTCGCTGAACTGGAACGATTGTTTCCTCCGCGCTCTGATTCGTCCGACCCGCCAACCTCCAAGCCAGCCTCCAAGCCGAGACCACCTGCCAGCCTCCACACCAATCTGATTCACACCGGCGACCCGAAACGCGGAGAATGGCTCTATAAATCCGCTTGTGCTATGTGCCACGGCAACGAAGTTCATCCCAAATCGGGTCGCGCGCTGGCTATCAGCCCAGGTACTTTTCACCGCTACGTGTGGAAAGGGACCCAGCGCGACGGCTTGTACATGCCTTTCTTTACCCGCGAACGTCTTTCCCCTCGCCAAGCCACCGATATCCGCGCCTATCTCCGCAGCTTGCCGGCCAACCAGACCGACTGATTACCTCCGCCCCTGCTACGCTCTTCCAAGGCTTCACTTGACGGTGAAGCCGACCCTCAAGGCCGTCGTGGCCTCACCCGCTCCCCATCACCGCGAAGACGAACATCCCTTGGCCTCAACCATTCGTTCGGCCGTTCAGTCCCCCCGACACTGCGTTCCCGATGGAGACGATCCACCTCGCAAACAGGGCAGCCCCTCCCCGGACACTCACCGTCCCGCCATCAGTTCTCCGAATTGTCCCAGCCGCTTTGCTGTTCTCGCTTCTCACAGAAACCTTGGGTCAAGACTGACAAACCGATGCCAGCACCGAATCCCCTGCCAGCGGGCCGCTCGGTCCTGACACACACCCTTTCGGCCTCATAGCACGGCCATCCGCTGCACCAGCCCTCAGCCGTCGCCCTCGACCATGTCGGATACCCCCGTGGCAAAATCAAAAATGCGCAGATTTGCGAAAGGGGCGGTTTCGCCCTGGATCACGCCCGGAATCGGCCGAACAAAAATGTCGCAAGTCTTGTGGTGATAATCACTTGCGATTTATTTCCCCCACGGCGGCGACCGCGCGGTCTTTCCCGGGAAAATCGGGGGCAAATTCGCAATTTCTCGGGATTTTGAAACCCCCTTTGCCCTTGCGATA
>JANWVZ010000153.1 GCA_025056555.1 Gemmatales bacterium
GCGGTGCGTTTCTTGGCATATCGTGCGGCCAGTGTGCTACCTGCGTTAGCCACACGGGCCGGCGGCGAAGTGGTGCAGGAGTGGTAAGTTAGTTGGCATGCATGTCCGCATGGAACCTTTAGGTGACTAGACAATCATAGACTATTATTAAATGACGCAGTGCTGCTGCCCCTTGAAGTGTTATCTTCAAAGATGAAGCCTAGCACTGCTCGTTTACTTATCTTACAAAGAGATGAGAACAAGACATAGGGCCGTAGTTCGGTCAGAGTAAATTCAGAAAAAACGCGCACCCCTTCCCCTACCATTAGAAAGGCATATAATATCGGCTCCAATGAACATAGCCAATACGATGGATATCTAGAGGCATGAAGGATTTGCTGATACCGACGCCGGCGGGATTATACTGTCCGCAGGGAGATTTCTATATAGATCCGCGGGATCGTGTGCAGCGTGCGGTTATTACGCATGCCCACAGTGACCATGCGCGGCGGGGTTGTCGCTCTTACCTGGCGGCCCTGCCGAGTAAGGAGTTGCTGCGGCAACGATTGGGCGGGCGAGCGCACATCGAAGCGTTGCGATATGGAGAGAGTATTAATATCCGCGGGGTGCGCGTTTCTTTGCATCCTGCGGGTCATATTCTAGGATCGGCCCAGGTGCGGTTGGAATATAGGGGGGAAGTGTGGGTAGTAAGCGGTGATTATAAACTGCAACAGGATCCTACCTGTGAGCCCTTTGAGCCGGTGCGGTGTGACGTTTTCCTAACCGAGTCGACGTTCGGTTTACCTAAATATAATTGGCCTGCGCCCGAGCAAGAGATAGCGCGCTTAGAGGCATGGTGGCGGGCAAATCAAACGCGGCAGGTAACGTCTATAGTCCTGGCCTATAGTATAGGCAAGGCGCAGCGTATCTTGGCCAGTGTGAATCCAGAAATCGGGCCGATTGTCGTGCATGATGCCGTGGCCCGGCATTTAGAAGCCTATCGCGCGACCGGAGTGCGCTTACCGAAAGTGAAACAGTGTTCGGATCCCATGGCGATATTAGAGAGGGGACGATGTTTACTGCTCGCCCCGCCCGGTGCCCGGCGTAGCCGATGGTGGCAATCATTTCGGCCTTGTGCGTGGGCCTGGGCGTCGGGCTGGGTGCTAAGTCGGCCGCAGTATCGCATGAATTGGGGCGATTCAGAAGATAAGTCGAACCCCTTGGTGACTGGGTTTATTATTTCCGATCATGCGGATTGGCCCGGTCTGCAACGCGCGATCGAACTTACAGGTGCGCAGACTGTCTGGGTAACGCACGGATATACAGAAAGCCTGGCAGCCTGGTTGCGGCACTCAGGGCGGACAGCCGTCCTGTTAGAATAATTCCTGGCTTGCAATTCCTCGCTTACTATATAAAGATGAGCATGGACCTATGCATTTTAGCGACCTTCTCCTGGACACGGTGTTACGCTATCGAACACCACTATGCCTAGGTTTAGACCCGCGATGGGAATTATTGCCGTTATCTCTGCGGCAACGTTATCCAGAAAGCTTCCAGGGAAAAGCGCGGGCTTACGAGGAGTTTTGTGCGCGAATCCTGGCTCTCGCCGAGGGACATTGCGGTGTTGTCAAGGTGCAAAGCGCATTTTTTGAGGCGTGTGGTCCGGCAGGCATGGAGGCGCTGCATCAGGTGGTTCAAATGGCAAAGCGTCGCCGATACTTAGTTATTCTGGATGCAAAACGGGCTGACATAGCGACCACGACTGAGGCCTATGCGGAGGCTCTTTATTGCGTTTATGGCGCTGATGCTGTGACAGTGAATCCATATCTAGGGCGTGAATCCTTGGAGCCGTTTGTAACTCTGGCTCGTGTTCTGAAACGTGGCGTTTTTGTCTTAGTACGAACGAGTAATCTGGGAGCTAAGGATTATCAAGATCTTGATTGTGGTGGCAAAAAGTTGTATGAGCATGTGGCCGAGCACGTGGAACAATGGGCTCGGGAAACTAAGGGGGTGTCGGGTTTCGGTGCTATAGGGGCCGTGGCTGGGGCGACGCAACCGGAGATAGTGATCCATTTGCGGCAGCTGATGCCTTCAACAATTTTTCTTATCCCTGGTTATGGGGCACAAGGTGGTGTTGCTGAATTCCTGCGGCCTGTTTTTGATGCACAGGGTAGAGGAGCTATCGTTAATGCAGCACGGTCGATCCTTTATGCGTCACCCGTGGATGCAGCGGACTGGGAGCGCTATGTTGAGCGCGCCTTACTCACAGCCAAGGACGAATTAGCGCGGGTAGCTGGCCTAATACAATAACAAACATGACTAGTGAGCATGGACATGGTGATCCGCGACTCAGCAGGACTAAAAGGAGGGATGTGTTGATGGTAACGAACACTTGGTACTATGAAGGCGGGAGTTCAGAAATCGCTGAAGAGACTAAGTCAAACCTTGATAGTAGGACCTGGCGGGTCTTCGCTTATTGCCGATGCGTGGGGCTCCCAAAAGGTGCCGTGGCCTGGAGATTTTCTATCTGGATACTCGCAGTTACAGTGGTTCTCTTATTGGCATGGTTAGCAAACGTGAGCGAGGTACCTGGCAGGGGAGAAAGTGAGCACGTGTGTGTGGGCTTTGGGGTGCGAGAAATAACGCCGGAAGTGAAGGCAAACACGGTCTGGTTGGCGGGGTTCGGTCAAGGACGGCGCGCTACTGGAGTCAACGATCCTTTATATGCGCGGGCCTTAGTCCTCACCCAGGGAAAGCAAAAGTTAGCCTTGGTATCTCTTGATGTTGTTGGTTTATTCTACCCCGAGGTGAAGGGTATTCGCGTACAATTGCCGGATTATGACTATATACTAGTTTCCAGCACCCATAATCATGAGGGACCCGACACGTTAGGCTTATGGGGACCGAATCTGTTTACTACAGGCATCGATCCCCAGTATATGAACCGATTGCGTAGGGGGATTATAGAGGCGATCAGGGAGGCGGAGAGGGAGCTAAGTCCGTGTCGGGTGCGGTATGGTATGGTGCGGGCGCCGGAGTTACTACATGATAGCCGTTTGCCGGTGGTGAAGCACGATGAGTTAGTGGTGCTGGAGTTTGTCAGGCACGACGATCACAATCAGCGGATCGGATTGTTAGTCCAATGGAATTGTCACCCAGAGACGTTAGGAAGTAAGAACACCTTAGTGAGTGCGGATTTTGTTGGAGTGACAGTCCGTGCGCTGGAGGAAAGATATAAGTGTCGGGTGGCTTATTTTACGGGCACAGTAGGGGGATTACTAAGTTCGCTGGGTTTGCCGGTCAGGGATGAGCAGGGACGGTTGTTAGCGGATGGGACTTGGGAAAAGACTGAGCGATATGGAATTCTGGTGGCGCGAAAGGCAGAGGAAGCAGTGCGGAGAGCAAAGGAGATTCGTTTCAGTCCGTGGCGCATCAGGAAGAAGGTGGTTTATTTGCCCGTGGCGAATCGGTATTATCGGGCAGCGGCGCAGTTCCAGGTGGTGGTGCGGGAGAGGTTTTTATGGACGGGAAATCCTCATCAGTGTCAGGAAGCACCTAAAGATGCAAAATTAGATGACTTAGCCATAGAGACGGAGATAGGTTTGTTAGAGTTCGGGGAGTTGAAGGTGGTGGCCATACCGGGGGAGATATATCCCGAGCTAGTGGTGGGAGGCGTGCAGGAGCCTGTTGATCCAGGGGCGGATTATCCAGACGCTCCAATAGAGCCGATTGTTTATGAAGAAGTGCAAGGGCCAGCGAGAATGTTGATCGGGCTAGCTAATGATGAAATTGGCTATATCATCCCAAAACGACAGTGGGATGAGAGGCCGCCGTTCTGTTATGGGCGGAAGCAGGCGCAGTATGGGGAGATTAATAGTTTAGGACCAGAAACAGCTCCGATACTCCTAGGTGCGTTGCGCGAGATTGTCCGTGAGGTCATGGATATGAAGAAAGACTAGTGGCGATGGATGATTGCTGTTTGTGTGCCCGATCTTGTAATTAATCCATAGGCGGTTAATTTTCCAGTAAACCGCAGATCACGCAGATCAACGCAGAGGCTGTAGGGATGGATTCAGTGGGATAAGGAGGCGATGGGGTATTAAACCGCGGATTGCACAGATGAACGCAGATTATATGGGGTGAGGTTAATCAGGGGGGTGAATATGTCGGTAAACTATATCGTGGATAACTTGGGGCTGCAGCGAATGTCGCGATAGATTCGCCCCGATGTATTGGCAATGAGAAATTAGACTGCAGATTACGCAGATCAACGCAGAGACTGTACGGGCAGTTTGTTATGATAAGTATACACCTGAATACTAAACCGCTAATCACGCTGATGAACGCAGCTCATCTCATGAATAGCTTGTTAGAAGTGTCGAGGTTGAGAAATGTCGAAGCAGAATTTAGCAATGTGCGGTAAGAAACATGCCCCTGGTAAAGACAGATATGTATAGGGATTCGAATATAGCTGGCTAGTTAGTCGGGGGAAACCCGGGCCGGTTGGCGGGCCATAAGTTCCAGGAGTTTGCGGGCACAGGTTTCGGCGAAGGACGGATCGTTGATATGTAAGTCGAGTTCGATAAGTTCGACGTGGGGGGCGAGCCAGTGGCGGATGCTTTCGAATAAGGCGTGGTCGGCTTCCGGCCACCAGAAAGGTTTGCCTTCGGCATCAATGGCAGACACGCCGCGCATGGGCAAAATGACAGCGGTGGGGCCTTTAGCAGCGCTAGCTTTGAAGGCGATTTCTTTGCCGAGTTTTTCGTTTTCTTCAGGGGTGGTGCGCATGAGAGTCACGTTAGGATTGTGCTGATAGAAACGTCGGCCGGCGAACCTGGCCGGCACGGTATCGGGTGGGCCGAAGTTGACCATGTCGAGGGCGCCGACGGAGATAACTTGAGGAACGCCGTAAAGACCTGCGGCGGTGAGACGGTCGGGGCCCGCGCTGAGTATGCCGCCGACCAGTTCGTCGGCAAGTTCCGTGGTGGTAATGTCTAGCACGCCGGCGACGATGCCATCGGCAATAAAGCTTTCCATCGTCTGTCCACCGACGCCGGTGGCGTGGAACACTAAGACTTCATAATCTGCCTGCTCGATGAGACGTCGAGCCGTTTCTACACAGGGAGTGGTAACGCCAAACATAGTGGCGGTGACTAACGGTTTCTCTTTGGTGTCAAGTCTCTGAGATTGTCCGCCCCGGACCATTCCTAAGATGGCGAAGGCGGCGTTGGTGAGCACTTGGCGACTGATGCGGTTAATGCCGCTGATGTCCACAACGGAGTACATCATGCAAATGTCGCGAACGCCGACGAAGGGTCGCACTTGCCCGCTGGCGAGGGTACTGACCATGAGCTTGGGCACGCCGACGGGCAGGGCGCGCATGGCGGAGGTGGCAATGGTAGTGCCCGCGGAGCCGCCAAGGGCGAGGACGCCATCTACTTTGCCTTGTCTGTAGAGTTCGCTCACGATGAGAGCGGCCCCTCTCGCAGCGAGGGTAACTGCGTTGCCGCGATCAGCGGTTTGGACAACGGCCTGATAGTTCGTACCCGCGGCTTCAAAGACGGCTTCGCGGCGGATGTCTGGGGGAAAAGCAGGAGGGGCCAGCACGCCGGTATCAATAACGACCGTTTCGGCCCCCTGCTGCTGGAGCAGGTCACGCAGGAACCGGTATTCGTTCCCCTTGGTGTCGAGGGTGCCCACTAACACGATTGCCATCGGTCGGCTCCTTGTGCTGAAGAAGGGTGGCCAGGAACCATCGCCATCCTTCAGGACTAATAAAGGCAGCACAGCCTGTCAACATGGCGACTTGGAACGAACCGAGGCCCATGATCACACCGATGCCCCCGTGTAAGAGCACCGCCATGAACAACAGGATGGGGCGCCAGAAGCGTGTCCAGATAAGGAAGGGGAAACCGATTTCGAGGAAGAGGGTAAAAGCAGTCAGGATAGCCGAGAGCCACCACCAGGTGTGACGACCAAGGTGAGCAAGCCATTGGAAATCTAATGGGGTAAACTCTTCAGTCATCATGGTGATCCAGACGGCAGTGCCCGCCCACCAGGTGCCTCCTTGGAGTTTGGCCAAGCCGGCGCAGGCGTAAATGATGCACATGTGCACCTGAATGAGACGCGTGGCGAAGTTGGCGCTCCAGGAAGGTGGAGCGGGGGCGAGTAGAAGTTCCCGCCAATCATAGCCGCGGGCAGGGGTCCAGAACCGTCTGCGCCACTCGCGGAAGAGGCTATCGAGCGAAAGGGTGGCGCCGCTGTTGGTAAAGAGCAAGTAAAAGCTCAGCATCAGAATTACCGTGTCCAGACCGAACCAAGTGGTGAATCCGCGAGTGATGTAACTCAGGTGGCCGAGCCAGGCGAGGAAATTGCTCAGGCGAGTCCACCAGCCCAGCGTGAAGGCGATCATGGCGACCAGAAAGAAGCTATGCACTGCCAGGATTAGCCAATCTTCCTGGGGCAGGTAGTAATAAACCGAGAAAAAACTTGGCCGAGGCATTTCGTCGGCAAGGCGTGGATTTCGTTCACGCACTTCTTTGAGGTGATCGCCAGAATGAATCGCATTGATCGCCTGCAGGTCCACCCAGGCGTGGGCGCCGATGAGGTCACGAGTGATGCTGATAGTGACGAAGTGGGTGTACACCAGAATGGTGCCGGTGAAGATGCGAATGACGGCGATGGTGGTGGGGTCGCACGGGGCGAACCAGAAACGGTCCCAACCGAGCTTGAAAAATTGGCTCAGGTTACGGAAGTAATCGGCAAGGGGCTGAACCAGGGCGCGCCACATGGTGTCAGTCTCCGTGTTCTGCGTTGGATTGTGCGGCCTTCAGGGAACCGCAGGACGACCGAAAGCATTGTTGGGTTTGGGGACGTTGTTCTTAGGGTCTGGCACAAGGAACGGAGGCGTCGGGGAGGAAGGTTCGACTGAGCCCGGAGACGGTTTGGACCCCGGCAAGGTTTCCGGTGGCATCACGCGGGGCCGAACACCCAAAGGCAACAAGTCGTCTTCCAGCAGGCGCAAGCCACGACGCGCTCCGCACATCTGATGCAAGACATTAATCAACTCGGTGTAGGTAGCTGGGCTGACCGGGCGCGTTTCGGCAAGGTCCAAGGCTTCGGGAACGATGCGTAGTAGCTGGCGCATCGGTTCGGGCGGATTGATCTGACGCAGCGCGCTCTGGCGGTCGGCACCGGCTTCGATGCGGAAGCGGAAATCGTATAACAGGACTTCCGCCGTCAGAGGAAACAGGGCTGAGAAAAACTCACTGGTATCGCGGAAATTAGTCAGGATGGTTGGTAAGTGGTCGCGAAGGACTTGCAGGCTTGTCTCCAGTTGCACTCGCTGACCGGACGAGGTGTAGGAGGCGTAATACACGGGACGATACCAGCGGGGGTCATCCAGCGTCAGGCCGCGTTGGATGTCGTAGCCTGTCGGATAGGTGGTGCGAGACACCAGATACAATTCGATACGTTGGAGTGGGCCCGCTTCGGGAACCTCGGGATGGCGCGGAAACTTGTGAGCAACATGGCGGACATATGAGGATAATAATGTTTCTGAAGTGGGATGGAGTTTGGTCTGGTCAGTCGGATCGGGGCCCATCATTTGCACCAGCATGGTGACAGACATGTACCGCTGGTAGGACATGCGCCAAAAGAAATCCTCGCGTCGGGGCACTTCATACCAATATGCGACTCTACGTCCGTGTTGGCCTTCGTATTGCAGGCGGAACCACAGTGTCTGTACCGGACCGGGATCGGGCACGTAAAAGCGATAAGCGTTGTGCATAAACAGCAGGTGCTGGTACCAGTAAGTGGTGCGGGCCAATTGCAGGGCCGGTAACGGCGCGGGATGAATCATGCTGGTGCTCTGGCCGGTGACTGCGGTGAAAATGCCATAGAAATGCCAGGCGACGAACAACGACAGAGCGACCTTAATCCACTTCTTCGGAGTCAAAGGTGGTGTCATATCTGAGGTCATGGTCGGGGCCCCATCCGATAGTTGGCCTGTTGGCGACCGCCGAGGGCATACAGACGCTGTTCGGGGCCGGCGGGCCTTTACCAACGGTCGGCAGGAAGTTCTCCCAAGTTAGCATACGCGAAAAATCTTTGCTCGATATGGAATCTTAAACAAGCGGGCCAAAAAGTGCGAAGCTTCGCGCCTGCCTAACCGGCGCAGATGCCCAGTCCGCTGGTTTCGATAAACTCGTCGTTTGTCCCACCAGTGCGTGGCGCGGGGCGAAGGTCAGAGCACGGCGGTGCCCTGCGATGATGTAGCAACGTTCGCGACCCGGTCAACTTGCCTGGCTGATCGGACTCACGGCAGGGGAATGTCGCGAAAGCTGGCGCGGATGGGAACTGCTAAAGGCGTGGCCGGAATGATGCCGTGGAGTGCCCAGATAGGGGATTCCGCAGGCCGATTCTGTTCGGGGGCTGAAAAAACCAG
>JANWVZ010000154.1 GCA_025056555.1 Gemmatales bacterium
GCGTACGGGGTCGTATTGCCGACCGAGTATTCCCGCCAGCATACCGCCGCTGGCGCCGCTTCCTTGATCGGTAGCGAGCCACGGGAGCATGAACGACGGCGGCATGAGCACGTTAGGGCGAGCCAAATATTTGGCCGCTAGTGAGGCCAGACCCGGTTTGTCATCGGGACGGGCGGGTTGGTCGGGATTACCAGGCGCCGCGTGCCCAGTCAAAACATAACGATGTCCGCCAAAGTGCCCAGTAAACTGGTGCGTCATGCTCCGCACCAAGGCAAAACGATGAGCCAGTTGGGCCAGCCGCGGCACATACTCACACAGGTAAACGCCTGGAACCGTGGTCTGGGCGACTCCAAATATTGTGCGATACTCACTAGGAGCTTCGGGCTTAGGATCAAAAGTCTCGTAATGACTCGGGCCACCCGAAAGAAAAACCAGAATACATGCCTTGGCGCGAGGGCGCATACTTTGCCCATAATCTGATGACGCACGCGCCTCGGCCTGAAACAACTGAGGCAAGGACAGTCCGAAAACACTCAACGAGCCGACACGAAGAAACTCGCGGCGACTCCAATCGGCGATGGGGAGAAACTCTGGGCAACCGATGAGGCTTCGTTTCTTACGCGACATGGCAGCCCCCCTTCTTGACGAATACCCCAGGCAGGAATCTGTTGGTGGGAGTAGCGCGGTGGGTTTCGTTTGAGCGGGATTTTCCGTTACTTTATGGAAACTATTCACCTTGGGCAATGTCACCTCCGGGGTATACTAGCGAATGCCTTACAATGATTGTGCGTATTTATTCTCTTAGCCAATCCCAAGCGACTTATGTCGAGCCAGGAATGCAGCGGAAAGGTGTACTTGGTCGGCGCTGGCCCGGGCGATCCCGGGCTGATTACATTACGCGCCATCGAATGTCTGCAAGAAGCCGACGTGGTAATTTACGATCGTTTAGCTAGTGAGCGGCTCCTCGACTGGGCACCGCAGGCAGAAAAGCATTGCGTGACCGAATGGGGCGAGGCCCACGCGCAGCGGGCACCGAAAGTGACTGAACTGCTAGTATCCCTAGCCTGCCAAGGGAAGACAGTAGTACGGCTCAAGGGAGGTGATCCCTTAGTCTTTGGCCGAGGGGGCGAGGAGTTGCTTACTTTGGCCGAGGCAGGTGTTCCCTTCGAAGTGGTGCCCGGCGTAACTGCTGCCATCGCGGCGGGAGCTTATACAGGGGTACCTTTGACACATCGGGGCCTAAGTAGTGCCGTCCCCCTGATAACCGGACACCAGGCCGACGGCAGTCCCGACCTCGATTGGGCCAGTTTGGCCCGTTTTCCAGGCACCTTAGCCATTTACATGGGTTTCGACCGCCTGGGATATATTGCAGAGCAACTGTTGGCCCACGGTCTGCCCGCGGAAACCCCAGCACTTACGGTGCAGTGGGCGACTACGGGTCAACAACGATGCGTTCATACCACGCTAGCCAATTTGGGACGAGCCGTGCGCGAAGCTCCACTGGGTCCCCCCGCGGTAACCCTGATCGGCCCCGTGGTATCGTTACGCGACACGCTATTGTGGTTTGAACGTCGGCCTCTGTTTGGACGGCGCATCTTGCTCACCCGACCCCGTGGCCAAGCCGAGTCGTTAGCACGGCAATTAGAACGGTTAGGCGCCCTGGTGGACGTTTGGCCGTTGCTTGAAATTGGTCCGCCCCCTCAGCCCGAACTAGTTTACGAGGCGTTGCGGCAGTTGCGTCGAGGGGCATTCGACTGGCTCGTGTTCACCAGCGTCAACGGCGTGCACGCAACGATACGGGCACTAGATGAGATGGAGGCGGACTTACGGGTCTTGGGCGAGGTAAAGTTGGCCGCTATCGGCCCAGCCACGGCCCAAGCTTTGGCCCAGTATCACTTACGTGCCGACGTTATACCAGGAGAATATCGTTCCGAGGGTTTGGCCCAAACGTTAGTCCCCCGCGTTCGTGGTCAGCGGCTTCTGCTACTACGGGCCGACCGAGGTCGCGAGATTCTGCTCGAGTTGCTGAAAGAGGTGGCCCACGTCGAGCAAGTGGCGGTGTATGCACAACGGGAGATCCCAGGTATCCCGCCCTTAGTCGCGGATAGATTACGCCGTGGCGAATACGACTTTGTGCCCCTCACGAGCAGCAACCTCGCCCGCATATTCGCCGGCCGCATCGAGCCGGCCATGCGCCAACATCTAGGAAACCGAACCCAGTTGGTGGCCCTAAGTCCCGTAACAGGCGACACTCTCCGTCAACTCGGCTTGCCGGTTGCCGCCGAGGCTACGTCTTACACCATGACAGGCCTCGTGGAAACCATCCTCAGTTTGGCCCGAGCCAACTCACCGCAATCCTAGCCCCAATCACGTCGCTTTAGTAATTAGCTCGAGATAACCCGTCTTTTGCTAGCTATTATGAAAGTGCTATAGATCAGATTGCATATGCTTACCAGCGTACAAGCCTGCCGATAAGCGCCTGGTCCCATCTAAGATACGTTCGTAGATTGAACGGACGCAGCTAATTACGGCGTTTACTAAAGTTTGCTCTGCCTGCTAATCTGCCTAATTAGCGGTGGATTCTTGGAGCTTATATGGCCTGGGGATGGATATGACGACCGCCTCATCGCACACGAGTCCGCGTTTAGCATTAGCTCAACGCCCGTGATCGGACTCGGGAGGCACTACGGGCCGATGGGGAGGGATAGCCGCTCGAAAGTCGCCCAAGCTCGCCCAGTAAGTGCGACGATTCAAATCTACTTCTGCTACCGCGACAGTTCCCCACTCTTTAGCCTGCGCAAGAACTCCTCCCGTACGGTCGAAAATAGCTGAAATCATCCAGTTCCGCGACACATCCTCATAAGTACTACTCACTAAAAAGACATGGTTCTCACAGGCCCGTGCTTGAGCCAGGAGCGGATTGCAACCCCAAACGGGCCAAGCGATGATTTCCGCACCGCGGTTGGCTAACTCTCGCGCCACCTCGGGGAAGAAACCGTCGTAGCAGACCATTAGACCAATGCGGCCCAGGGGCGTGTCGAAGACGGGATAGTCGTTGCCAGGAGTCAGTCCCGACTCGACTTCACTACGCGGTAAACATACCTTGCGATATTTACCCACCAGTTGCCCTTCGGGACCGTACAAGGCCGCTACATTGTACACACAGTGGCCATCGCGCTCGACCAAACCTGCGACGACATACATGCCAAAGCGCTTGGCCGCCTCAGCAAAATAATTGCTGCATGGTCCGCCTGGAACAGGCTCGGCCACTTCGGGTAAGGTCTTGCCTAAGCCGACGTACGGAATCACTTCGCCGAGAACGATCAAATCGGCTTTCTCTTTGGCAGCCTGAGCGAGGAGTGGTTCGTACATGCGGCAATTATGCAGCGGCGATTTTCTCCCGGATGGTCGGAAATGCGCCGCGGCTAAGCGAACTACGCGCGGCTTGGGCGCCTCTGTCTCTTCCCAACGTACGTCGCGATACACCACGCTACCCTTCGGTGCCCAGCGGAGATGTAAGCGAACTGCGGCTTGTCGCGCCTCCGTAGGCGCACGAAACGCGCCGTGCATCGTGCGAAACCGCTCAGCTCCCACCTTGACTTCCGGGCCACGCTGAGCGAACTCACTCTCTGCCATGACGGTAAAACCTTGCAGGTATCCAGCTACGGTCGGCTCGTCCGAACGTACTTTCCTGCCCGCGTCATCCTGCCAGTGAATCTCGACCACGACACTGCGCCGTTCTAACGCCACGTTCTGACTAACGTATTCGCAGCTAAACCGGTACCACTTTCCGCCTTGCACGGGGTAGGTTTTTTCCCAGTAACCATCTAGTCCTTCTCGCTCATCATGCTTGATACTCAAGCGCAGTTTCCCAAAGGTGTCCACGATAGCCCCGAAAGAAGGTCGAATCTCCGGTCGCGGGGACTTGGCCATCCAACCGGCCTGTCTGACTGGTTTCGCCACCGGGTCCTCGTCGTGAGTAGCTACGTCTTCCCCTGACTCAGATTGCGAAGGTGCTTTGTCCTCAGCATGTAAGCAGGCTTCCCAAGAGCCACGGGGACTGGGGAAATAATCGAGTCGAGCCCAGATCAGAGTAAGACCGATCGCGCTTATTACTCCAAGCGTTCCGAGTGTTCCTGGATAGTTACGGATGGTAAGCATGGGACAATCCTCCGCTAGCGAGGGTCAGGGCCGGTCAAACCGAGGCGTTCCGCCTCATCAAGAGCCTGATTGCACAGCTTATCTGCGTGGCGATTCTGCTTACGGGGCACATGGCTGATTCGAAACTCGTGAAACTGACGGATCAATTCCTGGGCTTGTTCGTAGAGCTGCTGCAGCTTAGGGTCGCGGACTTGATAGATGCCCATCAGCTGGCGCACTAACAACTCACTATCGCTGAAGACGTGAACGTGATGCGCACCCAACTCCAGTGCTCGGCCCAACGCGTGCAGGAGGGCTAAATATTCGGCCACATTATTTGTAGTCTTCCCTACATATTGCTTTTCTTCGAGCACTACTTGCCCGTCGCGAGTATAGACGGCCCCGAATGCCGCTGGGCCTGGATTTCCACGCGCCGCTCCGTCAATGTGAATTGTCAGGGTCATGGTCGCCGCATGCCGCCCGCCTGGGGTCGAGAATCCTGTTATCGCCCGCCCCGTCCCATCGGATAGAAGAAAGCTTACCGTGGTTATTGTGAGCAAAAAGGAAAAAAATGCCACTTTTTTCGAATACCCTCTTGTAATTTCCAGAGAGGGGATTATTATTCGCGGCAAGGAGCGCGGCCACGATAGCCTGGCGGGAGCAGCTGAATAGCTGCGGGTATCGTGAGCCGATGCCACGGGGGTCTTCGGAGGCCTGAACTTTATGAACGAGATTAAGCCAACCACAGTCCTACCTAACAACGTAGCTTCCGAAAAGTTGCCGTCGGAGGAAGAAGAACCTCCTAGTCATTCGCGCCGCTGGCCCGTTTGGCGCGACGTTTCTGATGATCTGTGGGACGATTGGCGCTGGCAGTCGCAGCATGCCGTGCGCACGGTTCGTCAACTCGCCCAATATCTGTCCTTTACTCGCGAAGAGTTACAAATGCTTACCCAGTTGGAGAAAGACTACAAGTTGGCGATTCCGCCCTATTACCTCTCCCTCATCAACCCCGAGGATCCGAACGATCCTATCCGTCTCCAGGCAGTGCCTTCAGTTTTCGAACTGGAGAACCGTTCTGGTTACGAAATGGAGGACCCCCTGGAAGAAGATAAGGACATGCCAGTGCCGGGGTTGACCCACCGTTACCCGGACCGCGTATTGTTGGCCATCACTCATGTGTGCACCATGTACTGCCGATTCTGTACGCGGAAACGCAAGACGCTGGTTCGAGGTGGCTGGGAAGCCATCTCGGCTGCAGACCGCCAAATGATCGAATACATCCGCCAACACCCCGAGATCCGCGATGTCATCATTTCCGGTGGCGACCCGCTTACCTTGCCCGTGGCTCGGTTACGCTTCTTCCTGGACGAACTCAAGGCCATTCGCCATGTAGACGTAATCCGCATCGGTACCCGGGTGCCCGTAACTTTGCCGCAACGATTGTACGACCAGGAACTCATCGAACTGCTTGCATCCGCGGAGAAGGTGTGGATTCAAACTCATTTCAACCATCCCCGCGAAGTTACCCCCGAAGCTGCTCGAGTATGCAAGGCCCTGCTTAAAGCGGGTATGCCTGTCAATAACCATACTGTACTGCTCAAGGGCGTCAACGATTCTCTCGAAACCATGCGGCAACTGATGCGAGCACTCCTGCGGATCAAGGTGCGCCCTTATTACCTGTTCCACTGCGATCCCGTCATCGGCGCGGGCCATTTCCGCACGTCCATTTGGAAAGGTTTGGAAATCATGGAAGGTTTACGCGGCCACCTTTCCGGTTTAGGCATTCCTACCTACGTGGTGGACGGCCCCCACGGTGCGGGGAAAATTCCTCTCATGCCCAACTATCTCGTTTCCGCTTCCGATGACGCGGTTATTTTGCGAAACTACGAGGGTATGCTGATTCGGTATCAAGCCGAAGACAAGCCACCTACCGTGCGTCCGACGTCCACCCAGGGCGTAAGCGCCTTGCTCCAGGGCGACCGCTCCGCGCTCGTTCCCGAAGGTACCGAACGCATGCGCCGCCGTGCCCTTATTGCCCATGGCCGATGGCAACAGTCATTGTTTGCAGAAACCGAGAAAGCTCCACGCCCCGATTCCCAAGAACCATCCTCTTGCTCAGTTGCAAGAACCCCGTCGCGGCTTGATCCCCTGGTCTGCAATTCTAACGAAGCTAACCCTCTGCCGGCTGAGGAGGCCATTCCCGCGGCACGGACGCGACGCCGACGCAGTCGTACTACCTTACCCGCCCCTGCTGAAATTGTCGCGTCATGAGAATCGGCATCACCTTCAACCTCAAAGACTCCGAGAGCGACGCGCACCTCCCTGACGATTGGCAAGAAGAATTCGATGCGCCAGAAACTGTTCAGGCCATTGCCACGGCGTTACGTAGCTTGGGCCACGAAGTCGTCTTGCTCGGCGACGGACGTTCCTTAGTTGAACAACTACTCTGCGACCCACCTGATCTCGTCTTCAACTTTGCCGAGGGCGAAGGTGTATCCCGTTGTCGGGAAGCCCGCGTCCCCGCCTTACTCGAAATGTTGGGCATCCCCTATACCGGCTCCGACCCGCTTTGCCTGGCCGCCACTTTGGATAAAGACGTGGCTCGCCGACTCGTTGCCTCTCACGGCGTAAACGTAGCCCCTGGCTTCCTTGCACCGCTCACCTGCTCAACGGAGAGCTTCAACTCACCCACTCTTACTAGTTTTGCCCGACGTATCACGTTCGCGGCTGACGAACTCAATGAGGGAATTCCGTCTGACTCCAAATTCGCCGAGATGAACGACAGTCTTCGGTCAATCGCGGAGTGCAATTCCTGGTTGCAAGAACTGCTGCGCGCCTACGAAGTTGCTTTCCCAGTTGTCGTCAAGCCAGCGTGGGAAGGTTCCAGCAAAGGCATTCGCCAGACTTCTCTTGTGCATGATTTCGCTGGTCTCCAGCGAGCGGTAGCTGAAATCCACCAGGTTTATCGCCAACCCGCCCTGGTCGAAGAATACATTGCGGGCGAAGAACTCACCGTTGGTATATTGGGCAATGACCCACCACGGATACTTGGTATTCTCCACGTGATTCCCAACGAACCAGGCGACTATTTTCTGTACAGCCTCGAAGTGAAACGCGACTACCGCCGTCGTGTGCGTTACGAATCGCCGCCCCGCTTACCTCGGGAGGTCATCGTCCGTGTCGAGCAAGCGGCACTGCGTGCCTACCACGCCTTGGACTGCCGCGACGTATGCCGCTTAGACTTTCGTGTCCGCCAAGGTACGCCATACTTCCTCGAAGCAAACCCCCTACCCGGCCTCAACCCAAATGACAGCGATCTTGTCATCCTCGCCCGCCTGCAAGGTTGGTCTTACCTCGACCTGATTTGCAGCATTCTCGACTCCGCCCTTGAACGCATTAGCCGTACCCCCGATTCGATACGACCGAGGAGAAGCCCTGCTACCTTGAAATCAACACATCATAACTCAGGAGGATAGTGGCCTTATTTCGGATGTACATCGAACTGCAACTCCTGATGTGTGATGGGATAGATCGGCGGCGTTTTTTCGTCTTTGGGGGGTACAAAATCTAACGAACGGCGGTTCTCTTTGCGCGCTAAGGCCGCCCGCACGAAATCCACAAACAACGGATGCGGTCGTGTCGGCTTCGATTTGAATTCGGGGTGATACTGTACTGCTATGAACCACGGATGTTCAGGCAGTTCCATGGCTTCGACCAGCTTCCCGTCTGGACTCAGACCACTGGCCACCATTCCCACCGACTCAAAGGCCGTGCGATAGGCATTATTAAACTCGTAGCGATGGCGATGACGTTCCCAGATCAGGGCCTGACCGTAAATGGCGCGAATCCGGCTACCCTCGCGCAGCTGACACGGATATGCGCCCAACCGCATCGTGCCACCTTTATCCGCGATCTGATGCTGTTCTTCCATGAGACAAATCACGGGGTGGGGCGTGTCCCGATCAAATTCCGTGCTATTAGCGTCTTCCAATCCGAGGACGTTCCGCGCAAACTCAACCACCGCGCATTGCATGCCCAGACAAATGCCGAAAAACGGTATCTGTTTTTCACGCGCATAGCGAATCGCCTCGATCTTGCCTTCGATACCGCGATCCCCGAAACCGCCGGGCACCAGGATACCATCACAATCGGCCAACACGCGCTGCGGCCCCTCGCGCTCGATCTCCTCAGCATCCACTTTCCGCACGCTCACGCGCGTCGTATGGGCCAGACCACCGTGATCCAGTGCTTCGTAAATGGACTTATATGCGT
>JANWVZ010000155.1 GCA_025056555.1 Gemmatales bacterium
TAACGTTCAAACGGCCAGCGGGGCTACGGACGCAGTCAAGGTGATTGATCAAGCTATAGACGATGTTACCAATTTGCGCGGCACGCTGGGGGCGTTCCAGCAGAATACCCTCGCAGCTACTGCCAACAACCTCCGTGCTACCCTGGAGAACACCGTCGCCGCGGAATCCACGATCCGCGATGCCGATTACGCTCAGGAAATCGCTAACTTCACCAAACAGCAAATCCTGCTCCAGACCGGTATCAGTGTGCTGGCTAACGCCAATCAGGTGCCGCAACTGGTCTTGTCCCTGCTGCAACGTTAGACTGGAGGCCCGCTCGTCCCGATTCGCCACACCCTTCTCTCGCTTCGTAGGACTCAGCGGGCATTTCCGACTTCGCGGTAGGGGCGAGCCTGGCTCGCCCCTACCGAGATTGTCTGGGTCATTCCTTCATGTACAGGTCCTATCGTCATGGAATTTAGTATAGCGGGGATAGCCTGCCCGCTGCCTCTTGACACATCCTTCTAAGCGCTGCACCTCCCCTCCGCCTGGCAACGCATTAGTGTGCATTAGTGTGTTAGGCTTTTAGAAAAAGGTGCTTATTGATAAGCACCCATAGCTCGGAATTAGGCCATGCCGGTCATTAATTTCACGGGACTGGTCACAGGTCTGGACACGGACAGGATCATTCAAGGTCTGCTGGAGATTCAGAACCGTCGTATTCAATCGCTCACTTCCCGCAGAGACCAGGTAACGGTGCGGCAAAATGCGCTGGTGGAGGTGTCTAATCGCCTGCGCGCCCTGCAAGAGAGCTTATTGAGTCTGGCGCGGTCGCAGAATAATGTACTCGAGCAACGCAAAGTTACGGTGAATGCCCCGGAACTGGTCACTGCCACGGCGTCCGTGCAGGCCACGCCGGGGACTTATACATTTCAGGTTCTCAGCACGGCCCGACCGCATCAGTTGGCGAGTCAGGGCTTTGATTCTCCGGACAGTGCCATCACCACGGGTACGCTGACCATTCGCGTGGGCCAGTCCAGTCCCGTGAACCTTGTCATAGATAACACGAATAACACTCTTCGCGGATTGGCCGCAGCGATTAATGCTGCCCAGGCGGGAGTAAGCGCCACGATCATTCATGATGGTTCTGCCCACGCGACACAACCCTATCGGCTGATTCTCACCGCTCGGGAGGCAGGAGCTGATAACCTCATTGCCCTAACGAACCACTTGGCGGCGGATACACCATCCGCCCGCAAGCCGATCTTCGACCTCACTTATATAGGTCCTGCTGTCCGTCACGCTGGGAATACAGGTACTGCTACAGCGACGAGTAATCAGGGAGCGGGCATCTATAGTGGTACGGCATCGAAAAGTTTTACCTTGACAGTGCTCCAGGGGGGAACCGTGGGCGCGGACAATATAGTCCTGCGCTACGAGGACAGCACGGGTACGTTGAGTGGGGAAATCAACTTGGGGGCGGGCGATGAGGGGGTCTATAAGACTGTGGCGCAAGGGGTGCAGATTAAGTTTTCCGCTGGGGTGCTCCAGAGTGGAGACAAGTTCAGTATAGATGTTTATGCTCCTCAGATTCAGGCACCATCGAGCGCCCAGATTCGACTGGGGTCCGGAGAAGGGGCGCTAATCCTGGCATCGAACCACAATCGCTGGGACAACGTCTTCGAAGGCGTAAGCTTCACGGTTCAGGCCGCTGACCCAAATCGGACTGTACAGCTTCAGGTAACCCATGATGTCGAGCAGGCACGCAAGGCCATCACTTCGTTGGTGGAAAAGTATAACGAACTGATGAATTACCTGAACCAGCAAACGGCCTATGATGCCCAAAGCGGACAAAGCGGGCCGCTGTTCGGTAATCGGGCCGCCCGACAGATTCAGGATGACTTGCGGCGGCTGGTTTCCGAGGCGATTCCGGGTTTACCCAGTCGAATGAATCGCTTGAGCGCTCTAGGTATCAGCCTGACCGACCGCGGTACTTTGGAACTGGACAACAATCGTCTGAACCAGGTGCTGAGCGGTCAGGTCCCCGGCGTGACCCTCGAGGATGTCCGCAGGCTCTTTGCCTTTGTGGGACAGTCCAATCATGGGGCAATCCGCTTCATCGCAGGCAGTGATCAAACCGAGAGTAACGGAGTACCCATACAAGTAGATATAACCCAAGCGGCCCGACAGGCGCGCCTAACCGCGCTGCAGAGCCTCGGAACCAGTGTCGTGCTGGATGACAGCAATAATCAACTCAGCATGATTCTCGATGGTAAGTATTACGATATCCGCTTGACGCCGGGCAGTTATAGTCGCCAGCGTCTGGCCGAAGAATTACAGGAGCGCATTAATGCAGCGGCACGAGGCGATGGCCGGCAGGTGGCCGTTACTTTGGCCGACGATCGCTTGCAGCTGCGATCACACAGTTACGGGACGCGCTCCCAGATTCACCTGACCGGCGGCACGGCCCTGGCGGTACTGGGTTTCAGTGCGGGTCAGCAGGATAGCGGTCAGGATGTGGCGGGCGTCTTTATCATCCAGGGAGAAACCGAACCGGCTCGCGGTGTGGGACAACTCCTGATTGGCGAGGAAACTAACCGGATTACTTCCGGCCTGCAGGTCCGCATCGGCCTGACGGACAGTCAGTTAGTCGCCGGAGCGGAAGGGGAATTAGTGCTTAGTCGCGGAGTGGCCGCCCGATTAGACCGCTATATAAGTCGGCTCCTGGAGGTCAACCGGGGACTTCTCGCTACTGGTCGGCAAGCCCTGGAGGGGGAAGCACAACGCTTACAGGAGAGCATCAATCGCATGAACGACTTAGTTCGCCAGCAGCGGGAATCCCTCGAAAAGCAATTTCGCCGTCTGGAGAACGCCGTATCACAGTTGCGCGGCTTGGGAGACATGTTAACCATGCAATTCCAGGCCTTGCTCAGTAACAATCCCCGCTTCAACAGGCGCTAGCCGCCTGAACCTGAAAATTCAGAAAAATTATTCAGCAGGCTATCAGCCTATACTAAGTCAAGAACTTAGAAATCTAAGCCTCCGCGCAGCAGTCTAAGTATTAGAAAAGACATAAGGAAAACCTGGGTGTCCGGAACAAACAGCTTATATAGAAGCCACTAAGCAGCTCAGGGGCTAACAAAGAAACAGCCCACAGCTCTGCGAGCCGCAGGGCGAGCGAGGAGCGGCTTCAGGGCGATCATAGTCGGAGGGAAGCAGGTCAAACGAAGATGGTCGTGAGGGAGGTGCCATGTTGGCGTATCAATGGCTGGAACAGGCCAGCGCCCGCTGGACGCGCCTGGACATGCTTCTGGCCTTGCTGGACGAAACGATCCGCGTGCTGGAGACGCTGGCGCAACCCGAGCCGCAGGTACTAGGGTGTGTACCATCACCAGAGCAGGAACGGCGGTGGCAGCGCGCGGAGTTGCTGCTGGCCGTGTTAATCAGCGGTGTCAATCCGACCCTGGGCGAAGTTGCGGTTGCGTGTTTGCGGACCTATGAGTATGTGTACCACATCGTGCGCCATCGAAAGACAAACCAGCTGCCTAGTGCGGTGAACGTATTGGCCACGATCCGCAGCGGCTTTGAAGCAATTCGCAGCGAAGCCAACGAGCTGGAACGTCAGGGCGTGATACCCTCCTTGGCAGCGAGTTCGTCTTGGGGAGTTGTCGCTTGAGCCTTCTCCTGCGAGGGCGGCAGGTGCTGACGTTGAGGACACAAGCGCAGTCGCGATAATTCACCCAAGCGCGGAACGGGGTTTTTCCATTGCAAAACCTGGTCGGCGCGGCATGCGGGCGAACACGGAAGCCCGTTACTGAACAGGCCTGAAATAGTGTCTACCGATGCGCGGTGGCGCTTCGGAGTATTTTCCTTAGCGAAAGCGCGTTGCTGAGCAGGCCTGAAACAATCTTTCTCTCGGTTCTGAAGCGCACGCGGATTGCCGGACTAACCGAGATCGCTGTTCCGAAGGTCTATGATTCGCGCCACGAGTAGCGTGTGATGTTTTGGGGAGGGCCGGAGAAGCGTTCCCTTGGGGAAGGGAGAGACAGTGAAGGATTCAGAAATCGCAGGAAAAAACGAAAAAGTCAGCGTTATTAGTAATGTAGGCCGCGAATTGGGCAAGTTCACTAATTCTCCGATTGACGCGCAGTTTTCCCAAGCTAAAATGCACTTGACGAGCGGGAGTGAGCAACGACTGAATCCAGCAGTCCCAGCAACAGGAGGAGACAGCATGTATAGTGTGGTATTACTGACCGCGATGGCGACCACGCAGGCGAACACTGCGACCTGGCTCTGGCATCATCGGTGGTTTGCCTGTCACGGTTGGTGTCACGGCTATTGTGCCGGATGGTGCAGTGGCTGGTGTTCGGGTTGGTGCAGCGGCTGGTGTGCCGGTTATTGCCACGGCGTTTATTACGTCCCTGCGGCGCCAGTGGTGTATGCTTGCTACGGCTGCTATGGGGGACCGTTCGCGACGTGTTTCGGGTGCCACGGATGCTATGGCGCCACCCCGCCGGGTTCGTATTACACACCGCCGAGTCGGCAGGTGGAAACGATTCCCGCGCAGCCTCGCGAGGTGAAGCCGGAGTCGAAACCATCGGAGAAAACTGCGCCTGAAAAACCAGCCCTGGCGCCCAATCGGGCGCGGCTCATCGTCGAGTTGCCCGCCGATGCCACGCTCTATGTGGACGACCGACCCATTCGCAGTGAGGCCAAGCCGGTTAGAACCTTCGTCACGCCGGCCCTGGAACCAGACCAGAGTTATTACTACATCCTCAAGGCCGAAGTGGTGCGCAACGGCCAGCGCTATGAAGAATCGCGGCGCGTCATTGTCCGACCCAATAGCGAGATTCGCGTCGTCTTCCCGGAGCCGGAGCAAGCCGTGCTGCGCACCGTCTCTACGCGATAAGCGGCAGAACGCCAGGGCAATCTGCGGGCCAATGTCCCGTTTGTTCCCATAACGCCGGGCAATACTTGCCGAGAGAAATGCGAGGCCTGCGTTCCAGGCAGGCCTTTTTGTTTTTATGCGTAAGCCGGACACAGCGATGGTGATCGCCAGCGCCGATGGCCGAAGCGTCCCAGCACCGCGCCTTTTTGTAACTGAAAGACGGAAATATCGAATCGAATGCGGCCAGCGTGGAGACTCGCACTCAGTTTTGTGAGCGTAGTGGGCAGCACAGTGGGAAACACGGGGTTCCTCTCGAGGTCAGAGTGCGGTTGCTGAGGTTGTTGCTCATAGCTGCGATCCAGGGCGTTCTCTCGATGCAGGAGCATCCGCTACGCCGCCGCTGCCACCGATTGAGGACGAAACTGTGAACGGTGCAGCCCGCCTGAACCGGACAAGCCAGCCATCGCCGCCTTAACTGCCACCGATTGAGCACGAAACTCCAGGGCGATTTACCTAATTCGTTGGGGGAAAGACGGATCGCCGCCTTAACCGCCACCGATTGAGCACGAAACTGTGAGTGGCCCAGGCGCCAGGGTTGCCGAGTAACTATGTGGCTGGACTGTGCCTCAGCCTGCGAAGGTCAACGCTGGGGAGAATGGCGGGATGATGCGTATCAGTGAAGCCTGCGGGAGATTTCGCTTTCCAGCTGGGCCAACTGTTGGGAGTCGAGACCCTCGCAGCGCCAGAGGATGTTGCCCTGGCCGTCGAGCAGAATCAACGTGGGGAAGGATTGCACCGCCAGTTGCTGTTTGACGGGACAGTTTTCGCCGTTACCCAGCAAGATTCGGTAGTTCACCCCGAAACGTTGGCGAACGAAATTAATCCGCTGTTGCTGTTCGGTCAGGGTACCATCTTCGTAGGCGATGCCGATAACCTGCAGGCCGAGGGAACCGTAGCGGCGTTGCAAATCCACCAGGTGAGGCAAAGCGTTCAGGCAAGGCCGACACCAGGTGCCCCAGAAGTCCAGCAGAGTCAGGCGTGCGGGCGCTTCCCGCAGGCGAAACGGCCGGCCCGTCAACTCATATAAGGCGAAATCTTCGACACGATTGGCGCGGACCCGACAGCCAGGAACGGTCAGAGCGGCAGCCGTGGTCTCGGCCCGCTGAGGAACGGTCACTCCCGGCCAGGGGACGGGATTAGCGAGTTGCGCCAGTGGCAGATTAGCGGGGGAGGGTTGCTCCGGGGGAGAGGAATGGGATTGGGGCTTCTGACCAATCAGACTCGGGCTGGGGACGACTAAAGGAGGAGCGGAAGGCGGCGAAGCAGGTCGCTCGGCGGGAGGTTGCCAAGTGGACGGCTCGGATTGTGCCGGGCGTAACGCTGCCGGTGCCCAAGGCTTGTCTGAGGTGGCGGAGGGCGGTTGCCAACTTTGCGGTTGGCCCACCGGCGGAGCGCTGTCGCCGGGCCGACGGGCGGAATTCACCGGGGGCGCTGGCTTGTTTTCTTCGGAAAGGTCTTCACGGACGATGATGTTCACGACCACGTTAGGTGGCGTGGCGAAGGTGATGCCCGTGAGGACTTTTTCTCCGACGCGGGATTTGGCGAGCAGTTTGTAACGTTGGCCAGGGGTCAAACCCTGAATGACAAAGTAGCCCTGGTGATCCGTCTGGACTTCGCGGGGTGTATCGCCTCCATCGGCCAGAGCTACCTGGATTGCCGCGTGGGGCTGACGCTGGTAATAGGCGTCTATCACCTGCCCGGCGAGCAGGCCATTGCCACGCTGGGACATAGTGCGTGCGGGGGGCTCCGGCGCCGGTGGCGGCGTCGAACCCGGTGCCGTCAGCGTGGTATTTTGTTCGGGGGGATTCCGCGAGAGTCGGCCATTGGCTGGCCAGGGCCAGTTCTTGGGATTCAGGGCCGCGCAGCTGGAGAGTACCAGGCCGGCGAGCATCCCAAGCACCCATGCACGGTACACATTTGGTCCCTCGGATAAGTAAATCGGCAGGATAAGTGGCGTACGCTGCTGCAGAGATTCGTTCAATCCTTGCCGATGGGGGACAGAAGGCAAGTGGGGCCGGGCTAGAAGCACCGTTTCCCCAGGCACCTCAGAATGATGTGCACGGCGCAGAACGCAAGGTTTGTGTCACTTGATGACAGGCCCCTTTTCCTGCCATCGGCAATTTCGTACAAGAGCATCCAGACGCTGCCGTGCTTCCGCGGAATGAACGGCAACGTGACGGACCAACCGTGCGAAGAATTTGGCACATGCACATGGTGCCGATTATTCAGGAGAAGCGACATGTATCGCTGGAAATCCCAAGTGGTAACGGTGGGCCTGGCCTTTCTGGTGGGGATGGGGATGAGTCGGCTCTGGCCGATTTTCCAGCAGCAAGTGCAGCGTGAAGGACTGCAGGCCCAACAGGGACAGTCCCACCGTTGGCTGGTGCACAACGTCTATTTTTCCCTGAAGGACAATTCGCCCGCGGCACGGGCGCGGTTGGTAGAAGCCTGCCATAAATATTTGTCAGGGCACGAGGGAACGATATTTTTCGCGGCCGGGGTGTTAGCCGAGGACTTGAATCGGCCCGTCAATGACCGCGATTTCGACGTGGCCTTGCACATCGTCTTCAAGGACAAGGCCGCCCACGACCGTTATCAGGAACATCCGCGACACAAGCAGTTCATCGAGGAGAACCAGGCTCACTGGAAAAAGGTGCGCGTGCTGGATTCCTATGCGGCGCCGAAATCGGAACGCTAATCTCCCGGTCGCCGTGGTCGCTGATCAATGACTTCGATCTGATAATTCGTGCCCACACGCCGCACGCGGAAGATGGTGATCAGCTGCCGCTTGTCAATCTCTTCTTCCGTCAGGCCGCGGTACTTCAGTTCTCGATCCGCCAGAGCACGCTCCAGTTCGACGGGGAAAAAGACCAAAGCCCGCTGCGGCTTGAAGTCGAGGCGGAGCGCATCGGCTAAGGCAGCGAGCGATTGGGGATTGTCATCAGTCCAGTGAATCATGCGGCGACTGAGGGCGACGAACGCATCCTGACTTTCCAAAGTGGGTTTGAGGTTGCGGTTGGCCAGGTCGCGATAAAACAGGTACAAGCCATCGGGCCGCGGAATCACCAGGATGGCCTGGAGTTCAATGAGGCGGTTGAGATATTCGCGGGAACTGCCATAAGGCATGACCATTTTCCATCGGTGCATGCGTCGGGCACGAACCGTCTGAACCCCAGGACCGACGCCGGAGCCGATGCCTGGTCCGGTGCCGCTGCCTAAGCCGCCGCCGGTTCCCGGCCCGCCGCGACCGGGATCGCCGGGCTTGCCTTGCGGGCGCTCTGTGGTCGGAGGCTTCTCCGGAGGCTTGTCAGTGATGATCGGATCGACCTTAGTATCTTCGGGCGGCTTGTCCGGGGGTT
>JANWVZ010000156.1 GCA_025056555.1 Gemmatales bacterium
GCCGCGCCGCAAGGGCACAAGGCCATCGAGTGGCGCTTGCTGACCAACCGGACGGTTGGCACGTTGGAAGAGGCGGCGAAGCTGATCGACTGGTATCGCTGTCGCTGGGAAATCGAGATTCTGTTTCATGTGCTCAAGAACGGTTGCCGGATCGAGGCGCTGCAACTGGGGCATGTCAGGAAGCTCGAAATCGCGCTGGCCATCTATCTCGTCGTTGCCTGGCGGCTGGCGCATCTGATGCAGTTGGGGCGTGTCCATCCTGACTTGCCGGCCGATGCCGTGTTCGATCAGACAGAATGGCAAGCTGCGTGGATTCTGGCGGAGAGGCCGCCGCCCAAGAAGACGCCTACCGTCCGCGAGGTCGTCCGCCGCATTGCGATGCTCGGCGGTTTCCTCGCCCGCAAGGGCGATGGCGAGCCCGGTGTGAAAACCCTGTGGCAGGGCTTCGCCAGACTCGCCAGCTTCGTCAGGGGAATCGAGCAGATGCAGAAACTTCGCGCAGTGTGAGTTGTGTGGAATGGTATGCGTACAACCGCGACAAGTTGTTCGTCCGCCACAATGTGCTATACAAGCATTGCTTGGCTTTCAAGACTCTTATAATGAGAGGAGGGAGTATGCCCAGTGCTGAAGACTATATCGCATGTTTGGCCGATCTGCAGCCACAGATTGAGCGATTGAAAACAAAACTCTACAACGACACTCACAACGATGCTGCAATACGCTTGACAGCATCTTTGGTGTGCTGCGCTAAGCCTTCGCCAAGACAGTGCGTGAGTTCGATCGAGATTTCATCGAGCGGAACCCTGCCTACAAACACCTGGTAAGTTACATCGATACTGGCGATGTACACTGGATGGGCTTCGCTATGCGTGATGAGACCAGGCTCGACCTGCTCTAGTGTGGTCAAAGGCTGCAGTGGGCTCCTGGATCGATTCGTCTGGGGACACTACAAAGAACTGCACTGGGTGTTGCTGCATCTTTGAGACGCGACAGTGAGTACGATCCCAAAGTGGACTTGATAAGGGGTGTTCATGAACATCACAGAATTACACCTGAATGGAGCGGGTAATTGCAGGCATTGTGGAATTGGGCCGAGATTGTTCACGACGCTCTCTGAAACAGACAGATTGGCACTACACCCAATACATAAAATGCGGTGGGGGGTATGGCTGGCTGTTGTCACAAGTCGGCGAGTACGGCAGGGAGTGGGTACAGAAACGACACGCCAAGAGCGCATAGCTGCTTCGCCTGCTTCATTCGTGTGTCAGAACGTGTGCTGTTCCCTAGCTTGGGTAGCGGTCTGCGGACTCTTGATTATGGGATTGCTGCACAGCGCATTTGCACAGGAATCGTCCCAGTCAAGTTTAGAGTCTTGGCACTACGAGATGATTATCCATGCGATGAGGGACAGCTCAAAATCCACACGTCATGCTGCTCTCGATTTGTTAGCCCGTGAAAGACATGCTGTTCCTATTCCCGCGATACTACTAAAGCAGGTAACCGATACCCTCCAAGATGAAGATGCATCGATGCGAGAAGCCGCAATCAAAGCACTAAAGGCCATGGGATCTGCTGGAGCGGCTTACGCTCATATGGTGGCGGACAAGCTGAGTGACAAACGAAGTGTTGTCAGAATCGCAGCAGCTGAGGTCCTAAGAGCAATAAGACCGGTTGACGCAGCATACATCCACGATCTGGTGGAACTGCTCAAAGATCAGGACAAAAAAGTACGAGCTGCCGCGGTTAAGGCGCTAGGGGCGATGAAGCCAAAAGAGGCAGAGATTATCCGTCAGATGGCTGGTTTGCTCAAAGATGGGTCCGAATCCGTTCGAGACGCAGCTTGTGAAGCGTTTGCAGCCTTGGGGCCAGCAGGAGCAGCCCATGCCCAAGAAGTGGCTAAACTTTTGAAGGACAAGCATAAGATAATCCGTGCTGCCGCGGTTGAGGCGCTTGGAGCGATGAAGCCAAAGGAGGTAGAGATTATCCGTCAGATGGCTGGTTTGCTCAAAGATGAGTACGGCCTCGTTAGAGCCGCAGCCAGTAAAGCGTTTGCAGCTTTGGGGCCGGTAGGAGTAGCCTACGCCGAAGAAATGGCCGAGCTGCTTGATGATCAGGACGCGTTTGTACGTGCCGCAGCAATTAAAGCGTTAGGGGAGATGAGGCCGGCGGGAGCGAATCATGCTGCAAAGGTTGCGAAATTGCTCGAGGACAAGGACGATTTAGTTCGGGCCGCTGCGATTGTGGTGTTAACGACCATGAGGCCTTCGGATACTCAATTAGCTCACCAGGCCATTGCTTTTCTTAACGACAGGAGCCAATATGTACAGGATGCCGCAGTATGGGTTTTAGGAGTAGTGGGGCAGAAGAAGGTCCATATCCAGGAGATTAGGGAGCTGCTCAAAGTGGAGGACATAAATGTTAGAAATGGTTTGGTCTCAGCACTTGGAGCTCTGGGAAGGAGGGACCCGTCCGGGGAACATTATGCCCGACAGGTGGCTAACTTTCTGAAGGATAATAACGTATCGGTTAGAGGTACTTCTATTGAGGTGTTAGGGGCAATGGGGGCGAATGGAGCGCGCTATGCGCAGCAGGTGGCCGCCCTACTGAATGACCAGAACGCGTTCATTCGGGCAGCCGCAGCTAAGGCGTTGGGGGCAATGGGGGCGAATGGAGCGCGCTATGCGCAGCAGGTGGCCGCTCTATTGAATGACGAGAGTGGCCATGTCAAACGTTCTGCAGTTGAGGCGTTAGGGGCGATGGGGGCGGATGGAGCGCGCTATGCGCAGCAGGTGGCCGCTCTATTGAATGACGAGAGTGGCCATGTCAAACGTTCTGCAGTTAAGGCGTTAGGGGCGATGGGGGCGGATGGAGCACGCCATGCCGAAAAGGTGGTAGCACTGTTGAAAGATAACGAACCTGACCTCATTACAGCCGCAGCAAGGGTTTTGCAGAGTCTGTCTGGACGGCTTGATACACACGCGCGCCGCAAGGCAAGATTCCCGTGTCTGGAAGCTGTTATAGAAGTACAATGTCCGAAAGTGGTCATGGAAAGCCAGCTGGAAGGCGATATTCGACTAGCGTGTTACTTGCTGGGGCCGTTAACGCAGGAGGAAAATTTTTTTATTGCTCAGACTCACGGAAACAGGAGCGTGCGGACTAACTCCATGAACTCACTCTCCAAAACTCAGATCGGAGGTTTGTTGAAATATTACTCGGAAGCATGGCAGTCAGCAGATGGCTCAACCCGTGTCAAGCAAGCAATCGCAAATCAGGTGAGCGAGTTGGCGCATCATCGTATTGCTTCTTTGTCATGGCAACAGGTGGTCGAACTTAAAAAGTGGCAATACACTTTTAGCAGAGATTACGCCGCTGAGGCAAGCCTCATCAGCGAAGCTGTCAGACGACATGAATATTATAAGTTGCTGCATTCCTTAGGCTTGTCTTTGGCCTTCGTGGCTTTCTATACATCGGTTCTGGGATGGGTTTATGCGTTCCGGCCTCACTGGCTGTTGGCGCTATATGAATGGGGTCATGATCTGGCCGATGTGTTGCCTGAGCGACTGCGAGGGCCAACCCGTCTCGGGCTGATGTGGTTGTTGCTAGGACTCATCCTGCGCGAACGTGTGCTCGATGCTTGGGTGCATGATAAGGCCAAGGTTTGGTATGAACGTTTACATGAGATGGAATCTGAACCCTTTGAGCGCTACTACATCCCCCTGCCGATCTTGGTGCACGACCCCCGTAAGACCGTTTACAAGCAAATCGAAGAGCGCGTCGAGACGCCATCGCCGGGAAACTTGGGACGCTGGTTTGGTCCTGATGCGCGGGCGGTGCATATCGTAGCGGTTGGGGGATCGGGCAAGACCACCCTGGCCATGCAGTTGTGCCGTTGGATGCTACATAATGAGGCGCCCTTGGGTGGGGTTTGCCGCCTACCAATATGGCTGGACAGAAACATAGACGAGAGCAGCCTGCTTGTGGCAGAAGTGGATGCACGCATCAAAACCCTGTTGGACGGTAAGAAGCTGAATCCTATGCTGAGGGATGCTTTACTAGCGCATGGCCGTATCGTCTTGGTGGCAGACCGTTTGTCAGAACTGAGCACACACACCCAACGTCTAGTAGGGACCTTTCATCAACACTGGCCCCGAGGACTTCTGGTTGTGACAGCCCGCTTTATGTCCCAAGACGGCCGACGCTCCACGCTCATCAAGCCCTTGCCTTTGCAGCAGGCCAGTGTGATCACTGGTTTGATCGAACGCGAGATGGAGCATCTGGCACGGCATAAAGGTGTTGCCATCACTCCCTATCGAGTGAGCGAAGTTGCACATGCGTTTAACGGGCTCGTAGCAGGTGCAATCTCGCAGGAGGACAATGGTGTCAAGGCATTCGTGACTCCACTGCTGGTCAATTTGTATGTGCAGTCTGCACTGAGGTTAATGCAGACGAACGAGCCGCTGACCGGGCTCCCGACATCCATCCCCAAGATTTACGACGAGTACGTTGACGGTCTTCTCAGAACGGTAATGCAAGGCACGAAGTTCACAGTGCACGCGTTAAAGAAAGCAGTTTATGATCTAGCCGAAACGGCCCTGGGAGATCGTTACGCACCGGGCAGCTTTATGCTCAACCAACTGATGCAGGCGCGGCAAACGCACACAGGCTATGATCCATTGGCAGATAGAGAGGTCTATGATTTGTTGGTTAACGCTGGATTACTATGGATGAATCCCATTGGCGATAATCCTCAATTGCGCTTCGTGCTCGATCCCGTGGCTGAGTATCTGGCTGCTTACCGTGCTGCCGGGCGCTGCTGCAGCGATCTCAAGTGCTGGCAAGAATTACGAGACCGGCTTGCGTCTGATACCGATGCGCGCGGTTTTGCCATAGCATTATTTCATGTTCACCAATACCACTGGGTCGAGGCGGGTTGGCCGCCACCGCAACAAATCTTTGGCTGGGAGAGCCAGAAAACTCCACCAGCGGTTCATATGAACGCGTGACGACGACCTTCGGTGGTCTGGCAGGTATGGGACAGATTTTGCCTACTCCCTATCAGTCCAGCCGGTGTACGTGTCTAGTCTCGGAGATTATAGCTCGGGCCGTTTTGCAGACCAGCTTGAGCCCTAAATGGGCGTCAGAGGAACTAATGCTTCCAGCAATAAGGGCTGATTGTGTCGAATGGCATAGCCCAACAAGGTCTGCTCTAGGGAACTGCTGAACAAATGCCCCTGAAGACCAACTCGACCCGCGCGCACGGGGGAGAATCCGACTTCCGAGACAGATCTTGTTGGGGGAAGCGGTGTTCAGGGCTGAATGTTCGCCTTTCCAAGGGCATTTCCCCCTTTTTACCGTGCCGCGGACGCAATTCGGCTGTCAGGCGACAGCAGCCATTTGCGCGCCAGCACCAGATTGGCCAGGCCAAAAAGGGTGAACAGTTGCTTGGTGTTCTTGTCCAGGCCCCGGTAGCGCGTCTTCTTGTGGCGGAACAGATTCTTCACCACATGGAAGGGATGCTCGACCTTGGCGCGGATACTCGCCTTGAGCTGCTCGATCTTCTCCAGCAACTCACCCAGGGGGGTGCCGGGCAAGGCTTTGCGTTTGCTCGGCTTCATCGCCACATGCCAAGTCACCGGCAGCGCCAGATTCTCTTCGCGCTTGTCCACCCCCTGGTAGCCGGCGTCCGCGTAGACCTCGGTCTCCGTCCCACTGAGCAGCGCCTGGGCCTGGGTGACGTCGTTGACGTTGGCGGCCGTGCCCACCACAGTGTGGGTCAGGCCCGTTTCGGCATCCACGCCGATGTGCGCCTTCATACCGAAGTGCCATTGGTTGCCCTTCTTGGTCTGGTGCATGTCGGCGTCGCGTTCCCCTTGCTGGTTCTTGGTGGAACTCGGGGCGGCGATGATCGTGGCGTCGACGATGGAGCCTGCCCGCATCAGGAGACCCTGCTCGGCCAGGTGGGCGTTGATGGTGGTGAAGATCGCGGCGGTCAGATCGCGCGCTTCCAGCAGGCGGCGGAACTTCAGCACCGTGGTGGCATCGGGCGCGGCTTCGCGCGCCAGATCAATGCCGACAAAGCGGCGGATGGCCTGGCTGTCGTAGAGGGCGTCCTCGATGCCTTCGTCGGACAGGCCGAAACATTGCTGGGCCACGTACATGCGCAGCATGCGCTCCACCCCGATCGGCGGCCGGCCGCGCTCGCCCTTGGGGTAGAACGGTGCGATCACCGCCACCAGGTCACGCCACGGCGTCACTTTGTCAATCTCACCGAGGAAACGGTCGCGCCGCGTGCGCTTCTTCTTGGCGGCGTACTCAAGGTCGGAGAAGCTCGTCTGGGTCTTCATCAGCAGTTCGGGCAGTGGGCTACGCGTCATCCATATTGTGCCGGGTCTCGGGCTGGGGAGCGATTAAATCAGCGGTTCCCTAGCTGCTTACGCAGGCCGATATGAGTGATAACGAGTCGATTTGTCGATAAGTAGTTATAGTGCATCCAACGAGAAGGTAACCTCACGAGGCTTGTTTGAAATTTGCAGCAGGACCTATACATAATGTGCACGAATTTCAATACAGAATCCTTCAAGAGATGTTTTCCGGCCGTGCTTCACTGAGCTTCTTCCTTGCAGCTTAATAACTATGACCTACTATTCGGTGCTCAAGGCGGTGGTGATGCGATGATTTCACTCTGGTCTATCATTCATGTCCATACACGCTTTTTCCATTCGTGCACTGTGCTATGATCTGCATCTTGACTACAGCAGCACAACGGAGAGCGGTGGCGCTTGCGTCACCGACTGCACTCCAGATCAATTGAATATTTTCTTTTTTTGTGGTGTACCAAGGATGTATGTGCGCTGAACAAGAACCGCCCAATGTGTTGTATGAGATGTCCGGTATTGATAATACTGCTTAGTTGATATCGTTCGCGACTACACGCTAATCCTTTACGGCAAACGTAAGAGTTAGGGATAAGCGTCGAGGTCAACCAAAGATTTACGATTCTACTTTTCTGACCCCCTCTCCCATCGGGAGAGGGGTTTAATTGACGCTTACTTAAACAGGAGCTTTAGCATACCCCCCAGTCCGTCCATTCGGCAATATTATCATAGCCTATTCTCAGATAGTTGGAAATATTAGTAACACAAGCCTTAAATGATGAACCCGCTGTTGCTAGGAATGAATTAAGTGCACCTGCCCCTCCAGTCAAGAGGGCAACTCCTAGTCCGCTGAATAATCCTTGCCTAATCGCATCGTCTCCGCATCTTTGTACACGCGCAATAACATCACCAACACTCGATGGACCGTCTACATACAAGATGATTTTCGTTCTCATTTTTTTACACTGCGTCCGTGGAGCTGGTATGCCAGGTATACTTGAGGGCACCCAGTCAACTCTAGTCTGCCATGGTGTAAATGGATCTATACCATCATGTAAAACATGCTGCCATAGCCTCTGTTGCGCTGTAGCTGATGGAGATGATGATACACCGAATAATAAAATGGCAATCGATAACGCAAGCATTCTCATA
Source organism: Gemmatales bacterium (assembly GCA_025056555.1). Lineage (GTDB taxonomy): Bacteria > Planctomycetota > Planctomycetia > Gemmatales > HRBIN36 > HRBIN36. Next base: position 7,527 of record JANWVZ010000156.1, read on the forward strand.
ACTACCCTCCTGTTTTGATTTAACCAAACATTGTTACGTGCTATATCATGTGACAATAGTCGTGTGTATTGGTGTTTACCCTCCCAGCTGGAACAAACAAAAGCTCTTGTGCTCACCTCTACTTTATTTAACGAGCATAATTTCGTTTAATAATTCCCAAACCATATAGTCTCATTAACCCTGTCATAAAATACCGAACAAATCACGCTGCATATCGAGTGGTTTCGGCATTGAATTATGAGCGAATACGCTCGGGCTGTTTCTGCAGAGCGTGCAGATGAGAGCACACCTTGCGCTCGAGGTGTTCGCCATCGCGCACCTGCTCACCGGCGTTGAATCTCGCCTTGAGGTCAGCGTTCAGATACTCATCGGGGTTGAGTTCGGGCGAATCGCTGGGCAGGAAGATCAGCTCTATTTTGTCCTGTTTATCCTTGAGCCACTCGCGCACCTTGCGGCTGTGGTGCACGCGCAGGTTGTCCAGCACCAAGAAGACCTTGCGCCCGGCCTCTCGGATGAGGCGCTCGAGAAACTCGATCAGCACCTCTGCGCTGAGCGTGTCACGGTAGAGCATGAAGCGCATCTTGCCCTGGTTGGTGATGGCCGAGAGCAGATGGATGCGGCGGCACTCGGATTGGGACAAGACCAATACCGGCGTTTGCCCCTTGGGGAGAT
>JANWVZ010000157.1 GCA_025056555.1 Gemmatales bacterium
TTTACGGCAATGGGAGTCCGCAGCCCAACCGATGTTAGCGCAGATGGAGGAGTTAATCGCTCCGAAAAGGAACGAATTGCGTCAGCGGGCTTTAGAGCGTTTTCATGAAGGCATTCAGAAGGCTGTGCTCACGCCCCGCGAGCAACGCACTCCATACCAGATGCAAATCGCCGCCTTGGCCGAGAAGCAATTAGAACGGGCCATGCGCGAAGCACCTAGCCGCATGACTGGACCGCAGAAAGAAAAGTATCAGCGCCTCGCGGAGCAGCTGGAACGTCTGCATGTCAGCCGGCCAGCGCAGTTGCCTACGATTATGGGCGTCTGCGATGTAGAAACGGGCGCGGCACCGACGTATCGGTTGGCCAACGGCGATTGGCGCAAACCGCGGGAAGAAGTTCAGCCCGGTTTCCCCCATTTCCTACCGCAAGAATCGCCGAACACCACGCTTCCGCCGGTCGTCCGCAGCACTGGCCGCCGCGCGGCCTTGGCTCGCTGGCTCACTCGGTCGGATCACCCGTTGACGGCACGGGTCATGGTCAATCGCCTTTGGCAGCAACATTTCGGAACGGGAATCGTGGCCAGTGCTAACGATTTCGGCGTCATTGGCGATCCGCCGAGTCATCCCGCCTTGTTGGATTGGCTGGCCGTGGAATTGGTCGAGAACGGTTGGAGTCTGAAACACATTCATCGGCTAATCTGCACTTCCGCGACGTATCGCCAGAGTTCGCTGGTGGATTTCTCACGACCGCAGCATCGGTCGGCCCAGGAAGCAGACCCGCAGAACCGTCTGCTGTGGCACTACCCCCGCTGGCGCCTCGAAGGCGAAGCGCTGCGGGATGCCATGCTGGTTTGTGCGGGAGAACTTAATCGGCGTATGTTTGGCTCCAGTGCGCGCCCCGAACTGCCTCCCAACATCAGCCGCCAAGCCTGGAAACCCGACCCCCAACCCGAAGCTCGCCACCGCCGTTCGATTTATGTGTACAGAAAACGTAACCTCAAATACCCACTGTTTGAGGCCTTCGATCAGCCCGACATGTTCAACAGTTGTGCGCGACGGGCCCGCACCACTACCGCACCGCAGGCACTGTGCCTTATGAACGGCGAACTGGCCCGCCACCTGGCATTCCAATGGGCGGCACGCTTGCTCCCGCTTGGCGGCTGCGACGACGCAGCACAAATCGAGCGCGCATGGCGCGAAGCATTAGCGCGCTCCCCCAGCCAGCGCGAACTTTCCTGGGCGTTGGAGTTTCTCCGCGAAACGCAGAGCTTCTATAGCGACGAGAAGAACTGGCCCGCCGATTGGCGTGAGCCGTTGCGCCACCATCCACAGGCTGCGCACCTCGCCAGTCTGGCCGAACTGTGCCTGGCCCTGTTCAACCTCAACGAATTCGCTTACATTGATTAGTCGCTGTCCGTGCGTACACAGTCCGGGCTGCAAACAACGCCGCGATCCGTTGAGCCAACCTAAGACCAAGAATCACCCACACCAGTTTTTCGCCGCGTATATCTGCGCTCCGAAACGGCTTAGGTTTGCCCGAGCAACGTTTCAAATCGTGGCATCGCCGATAGGACTGCCGATGTTGCGCGAAGTCCGGCGCGCATTCCCCTTCGCGCGAATCAGTGCGGTCACAATAGCCAGTTGGCAGTTGCCGTGGTTATAATGCCTCAAAGTGCCCAAGTGGCATCGAGCGGCAAGGAGAAGAAGTGATGCTGCGAGTGATCTTGGTGGGTTTGGACGGGTCGCAATACAGTTGCGCAGCAACGGAGTTGGCTTTGCAATGGGCCAAGCGTTTTGGCGCGCGGATCCTCGCCTTGGGTATCGTAGACGAACCGACGATACGCCGACCCGAACCCGTGCCTTTGGGTGCTGGTTACTATAAACAGCACCTGCAAGAAACCCGCTTGCGCGAAGCCCAGGAGCGAGTTGCCGAGTTCTTGCGCCGCTGTCATGAGGTTTGCGATAAAGAACATGTGGAATGTAAAGAAATCACAGACGTAGGTCAGCCCTGGGAGCAGATTGTGTTGGAAGCGCAGCGTTGCGATGTGGTGATTCTCGGCAAAGAAACCTACTTTCACTTCGAGACTCAAGATGAACCGTGCGACACGCTCTACCGCGTGTTGCGTAACTCGCCGCGGCCCGTGGTGGCAGTGCCTGAGAAGATTCCCGAAGGGGAAACGGCCTTAGTGGCTTACGATGGAAGTTTACAGGCGGCCCAAGCCTTGCAGTTATTTGCCCTGCTGGGATTATCAGAACAATCCCGCGTTATGGTGTGCAGTGTGAGCCACGATGGTCAGCTTGCCAAACGCTGGGCCGACACTGCGGCTGAATTCCTCAGCTATCACGATGTTCGCGCTCAAGTGCATCCTATCACCTCTTCCTCCGCCCCGGCCCAGGTGATCCTGGAAGAGGCTCGGAAACATCGCGCCAAATTGCTGGTCATGGGGGCATATGGCCAACCAATTCTCAAGGAGTTTTTCCTCGGCTCAGTTACGCAAAAGGTGCTTCGCGATACGGACATACCACTCTTCTTGTACCATTGACACTCTTGCCTGGTTGGGCACGCCCATTCTTCATTAATCGCCTGATTAGAAAGGATGCTCAGGTAGATGGAGCGAAATCGCACTTGGCCTGTTATTCAAGGCAACGAAGCCTGGCATGCTTGGCCCGCCGACAAGGCCCTGGATGTATTGGCCAGCCACGCAGAAGGCTTGAGCCAAGAAGAGGCAGCGCAGCGGTTGCGCCATTATGGTCCGAATGAACTGCCCCGAAAACCGCCGCCGCCGTTGTGGCAGATTTTCTTACGTCAATTCAAGAGCCCGCTCATTTACTTGCTGGGCATAGCGGCAGGTATTTCCGTGCTAATCGGGCACCCCACTGATGCCGCCTTTATCGGGGTGGTATTGCTCATCAACGCGATCATTGGCACGACTCAAGAATGGAAGGCCGAGGAAAGCGCCCATGCATTACAGCGGTTATTGCGCATCCGTGCCACAGTGCTGCGCGACAGCGAAGCGACGGAAGTGCCAGGCGAGGATTTAGTGCCCGGCGACGTCATCTGGCTGGAATCGGGTAACCGGGTTCCTGCCGACGCGCGGCTATTGTGGGGGCAGGGGTTGGAGGTGGATGAATCGCTCCTGACGGGCGAATCCGTGCCCGTCAGCAAAGACGCTGACTGGCTCGGCCGACCCGATACCGTCCTGGCCGATCGGCACAACATGGTCTTTGCGGGAACGCTGGTCGCACGCGGTCGAGCACGCGCGGTAGTGGTGGCCACCGGAAGTAAGACCGTGGTCGGACAGTTAGCGCTCGACGTGCAGCAAGCGCCCGAGGGCTTGCCTCCTTTGTTACAGCGCATGGAGCGTTTCGCCTGGTCAATTGGACTAGTGGTGCTAGTGAGCTGCGCCATCGTGGGTGTGCTCGCCTACCTCATCCGCGGTTACACGGTAGGGGAAGTGTTCCTGTTCGCGGTGGCCTTGGCCGTCTCGGCCATTCCGGAAGGCTTGCCCGCTGCCCTAACGGTGGCCCTAGCCGTGGCCACGCATCGCATGGCACGACGTGGCGTCATCGTTCGCCGACTTGCTGCCGTTGAAGGTCTGGGGAGCTGCACCCTGATTGCCAGTGACAAAACTGGCACGTTAACGTGCAATGAACTGACCGTCAAGAAAGTGCACCTGCCGGATGGCTCCATGTTCGAAGTGACGGGCCAAGGCTACACGCCCACAGGCGAAGTCCTCAGCAACGGTCGTCGGATCCATGCTGGGGAGTATCCCGCATTGGATCGCCTGGCCCGAGCAGCCGTGCTTTGCAGCGAAGCGGACCTTCATCAGCGCGATCAGCACTGGGTTTGGCGCGGCGACCCGACGGAAGTTGCGTTACTGGCGTTCGGACACAAATTGGGCTGGCATCGCGAATCGGCCTTAGAGAGATTCCCTTTGGTGGGCATGATTCCGTTTGAACCTGAACTGCGTTATTCCGCTTCATTTCACTTGTGGCGTCGTGCGTCAGTTACAGAAATGAACGGCACCGCCGAAGCAGAACTCGACACAGCAGGAGAGGAATGGCTCGTCATTGTGAAAGGCGCCCCGGAGCGGGTGCTTTTCATGTGTCGGGATCTCGATGAATCCCATCGCACGGCGCTGATTCAATCAGCCGAACAACTGGCAGCGCAGGGTTACCGAGTCTTAGCGCTGGCAGAGGGTATCGTAGCGGCAGACGGGGCAGGCGTACCTCCAGCGATCGAGTCGCACCACTCGCTGAGTTTTCTGGGCTATGTGGGCATGATCGATCCACTGCGCCCTGGGGCGAAAGAAGCAGTGGCGGAGTGCCATCGTGCTGGAATTACCGTGTGCATGATCACGGGCGACCACCCGACGACCGCGCTGGCCATCGCTCGAGAGCTCGGTTTGGCCGAGCGTTCCGAGCAGGTGGTCACGGGTCAGCAACTGGAGAAAGTGCCGGCGGAACAACTGCCACGATTGGTGCAAACGGCACGCGTCTTCGCCCGGGTTACGCCCAAGCAGAAACTGCTCATCGTCGAGGCGGCCAAAGCTGCGGGTCATATCGTGGCCGTTACTGGCGATGGTGCTAACGACGCTCCAGCCTTACGAGCGGCTAATATCGGCGTGGCCATGGGACGCAGTGGCACAGACGTGGCGCGGGAAGCCGCAGAGTTGGTCATTACCGACGATAATTTTGCCACCATCGTCGCAGGCATCGAGGAAGGCCGCGTCGCTTACGACAACGTCCGCAAGGTGATCTATCTGCTTATCTCTAAGGGCGCGGCTGAGGTGATTCTGGTGCTGCTCGCGGTCGCCTTAGGATTGCCCTTACCGCTTCTGCCCGCGCAATTGTTGTGGCTCAACGTGGTGACTAACGGTATTCAAGACGTAGCGCTGGCCTTTGAACCCAATGAAGGCGGCGTGCTCCGGCGCAAACCCCGACCGCCCAAAGAGCCAATTCTCAACCGACTCATGATCGAACGCACGGTAATCGCGGCCATTGTGATGGCGCTGATCGGCTTCACCGCTTTCTGGCGGATGTTGGAGCTGGGTTGGTCGGAAAAATCGGCCCGCAACGGTTTACTCATGCTCGCGGTGCTCTTTGAAAACATTCACATCGGCAACTGTCGTTCCGAAACCAAATCGGCATTTGTCCTGTCGCCGCTACGTTCGCCCATTTTGCTCATCGGCACGATCACCGCTTTCCTGGTACATATTCTGGCGCTGTTCTTCCCCCCGCTCCAAGCTGTCTTGCAGACCGAGCCTATCGACCTGCAGAGCTTCGTTGTTTTCCTATTATGTGCGCTTACCATTATCCCAGTCATGGAAATCCATAAGCTCTCCTGGCGTCGCCGTTACCCCGAAACGGTTTGACCTCTTACTGCCGGGGATTAGTTGAGCATAGGTTTATTCTTCCGGAAATCCGCGCCAGCGCCGAAACGGTTTGACTTTATGCTGCCGGGGATTAGTTACCAAACGGCGGACGCCATAATTTCAGGCTAATAGCATCTCAGGCCGCCATGAGCTTAAACGTTCGCAAAGTTGGTAAAACTAAGTATTGACAAATGGGCAAGTTGTTTGTATTATGTTATACGATTCTCGGCGGACGTAGTAATGCAATTGCTATACCCGTGTCCAGCAATTGAACTCTTTGCCTTCAGAGTATCGCTCCCATGAGAAAGCAACTGCCCAAATGCCTTGCAATACTGTATAGACTGCTAGATTGGACACATCGTCCGAACATAATTCTGACGGCAAGCGCTGTTTGTGCTGCCTTACTTGGCTGGGGGCTATACGACCGGTTGCTCCCGGCGGGCGCCCTTTTAGGAGTGATCCTCGTGTTGGGCATGGCTTGGCCATGGATCACTCTGGCGGGATTGGCCTTGAAGTGTCAATTTACCGCCCAGCGAATCGGTGAAGGGGAAAGCGTATCGTTACAAATCGGCTTGATGAACTATTGGCCTTGGCCAGCGTTCGACCTGCAACTGCGGTTAGGTTCGGGAGACGCTCGGGCCGACAGCTTACGTATCCCTCGGGTGGCGCCTTGGAGTCAGTCCGAGCATCACTGGGAATATCGGCCTAAGCGACGGGGTGTGCATCCGCTGGAGCGGGTCGAAGTCTGCACAGCGTTTCCCTTTGGTCTTTGGCAGGCCCGGAAAGCCGTCGTCGTAAGCTTTCCGCTGCTAGTTTGGCCCAAAACTTTTCCCGTCGCACCACCGCCCTGGGAATATCAACGGGAAAGCTGGATCGGCCAACGCAATCCTCACCTCGCAGGTTACGGCGGCGATTTCCTGGGACTCAGGCCGTTTCGCCGAGGTGATACCATTCGCCGCGTGCATTGGCCCCAATCCCTGCGGCTTCAGCAACTGGTGGTGTGCGAACAGGAAGCGGAATCGCGGATGCCGATCCTGCTTGTGCTCGATACCAGCGGCTTTTCGGAGCAGGACCGCGCGCTGCAGTCAGCAGGAGAATGGGCCGTTCGGGCTACTGCTAGTTTAGCCCGCGGTTGGCTCGAAATGGGGTATACGGTCGGTCTGGTTTGTTGTCGCGGTCTCACGCCGCCCCGAGGGGGAACTCATCAGTTACACCTCCTGATGGACACTTTGGCCCAAGTGCCTTTGGGTTCGGATACCACGCTAGCCCAGCTCCTTCATGAAGCACGGCCGTGGCTCTTGGACGGCTCTTTGGTTGTAGTGATTACTTCGGAAACCGCCTTGCTGGCCACGCCTCTCGGTTCCGAACAAAACGTCCATTACATCGCGTTCCCTGTCGTGGGTCAGAACCAGAATGGCCCACTAAGAGGACGTCCGAGCGTGTGCTGCTTGTTCTTGGACACGCCCGAGGACTGCGTCCGGTATCTAGCCGTCGGTTGGGAGAAAACGTGCCATGGCTAAGATACTCAGCCACCAGGCATCGTTTCCCCTCTACGCCCTGAGTATGGCTTTAGGTTTCGTCGCTTTATTCGGGGCAGAATTGGTCGTGCACGCGGACGAAAGTTTCTGGCTACCGCTGGTCTACAGCGTGGGCGGGTTCGCTGTGGCGTTGGTAGGCAGCGTCTTCATTTGGCGGCGTTGGCATCAACTTTCGCAACCGCCTAATGTCGTCCTGATGAGTTTTGTGTTGCTTGCACTGGGGCCGATAGTCGCTTCCTATTTGGCCCCGTATCTGTCGCTTGAGCCTCAGCCGGTAGAGATCCAATTGCTGCAGTGTTTGGAAATCATCATGCTCGGATTGGTCGCGTCAGGTCGTTGGCGTCGTGCCTGCTACTTGTTAGGGGTGGTCAGCTTATTCCTGATGGTCGCGAGCCTCGCCCTGGCTTTCGATGCTCGGATCATGTATGTTCTCATCGCCTATGCCGTGGTCGGACTTGCCTGGTTGGTAGTTTACCAAGGGTTTCAATTGCGTGAGCAAACGCAGGGCTTGGCCCAACTGGTTCGCTCGGAGCGAATCCAGGCGCGTCGGCTACCTGTTTTGGCAATAAGCCTCACGCTCCTTGCGGTCTTAGCCATCTTTGTCGGCGCGGCTCTGCTGAGCAGCAATCGTTGGTCTGGATCCTGGCTCGAACTGCTGGGCTCTTCCGGGGGCACGAGCTTATTGCGCTGGGAAGCACGCGGGGGCTTGGGCGATGGCCCGGATGAAGTGGCGGGGCAAAACGCACGCTCCGCCGGTATGGTTGAAAGCGACTGGATGATTGAAGACTACCGCGACAGCCTGATTGATGTGATTACTGAGACCTACGGTGAGCCGCTGCGGACACGCCAACCCCATGAGAAAATGTTGCCGGGACAGTATGCGAGGATCATCCAACATCACGGGCACTTGCCGGAAAATCTCAGTCCGAACCGTGAATTTGCACTGCAGCGCAAGCGCCCCAAGAGTCCCCCCCAGCCGTTCACCGGACGAGCGGCCCGTGCGCTGCTGGAAATCCAGGGACGTACGCCGTTACACCTTCGTCGGGTCGTTTATGACGAATATGACGAGCAGGGGCATAGTTGGCAGCCCGCCCACTATGTCGCCCCGCGCGTGATAGAACCGGTGGGCGGATCGTGGTTAGAAGTACGTTCGGCCATGGAGGAGGGTTCCTGGTATTGGGCCGACGATTACCACACGATCAAGATCGCCCGCTTGGAAGAGAATTTCGTGCCTGCCCCGCCCTTATTGAAAGGGTTGCGGTTACGACACG
>JANWVZ010000158.1 GCA_025056555.1 Gemmatales bacterium
TTCTTTTTGGTATATTTGAGTTGTTCGGATTGCTTATGCTTCTAATTCCTCCAGGATTCATGCCGACTACAGAATTTATGCCAACCGACTTTAAAGCCCAATCTGTCTTTTGGGGATTCATGAGTGGTATTTACGGAGTATCTAGAATAATTGCTGGATATGCAATCTGGGTCAATAAGAAATGGGGAATGATTTTGGGTTTGTTACTCTGCGTGACCACAATGATCGTGGCTCCAACGATTATCCCCTTTGGATTGGTTGATCTAATATTGACTATGGTTATTTCAGTGAGTTTATTGTATGCGTGGTATGGAGACGAAAAAATATTTCATGAATAACGCCATCCAGAATCGTGCGCCCAACCAGCGTTCCAGCCAACCCGCTCCGCTACGCGGGCGGCTGAAGCGCAGGCCGTTGGGCGCGTTAGCCGCCCTCTCTTTTTGGGCCCGTCTCGTGTAAAATAAGATTGGCAAGTGCGTTTGCAATCGAGGAGGCTTGGTTATGACTATTGATGAGAAAATTTACCAAGAGGTACAGAGACTTCCCCACTCACTTCAAGAAGAATTGCTTGACTTTATTCAGTTTTTACTGATGAAGGCGGAACAGAGAGAAAAGCAAGAATGGTTTTCCCTGTCGCTTTCTTCTGCCCTGCGAGACATGGATGACGAGCCTGCCTTGTATAGTCTTGCGGATATAAGAGTTAGGTTTGTATGAAGAAAACAGGGCAAATCGTTCTGTTTCGTTTTCCTCGAACCGATCTCGAAGAAGGCAAATTACGTCCTGCTCTTTTGCTGGCAAAAATTCCTGGAGAATATGATGATTGGCTGATCTGTATGATTTCATCGCAAACGCGACACTATGTTGCAGGGTTTGATGAATTGATTCAGGAGAACGATGAAGATTTTGTTCAAAGTGGGCTGAAAGTAACGAGTGTCATTCGGATAGGACGGTTAGCAGTTGTATCAGGTGATATTCTGCTCGGTGCGATTGGTGAAATTTCATTCGAACGGTTGCGTCGCGTCAAACAAACACTGGCACATTGGTTATCTTCACCGTGAAACGGCGGCTAACGAGCGTTTCCAGCCGACAGCGCTCCGCTTCGCTCCGCGTGCGGCTGAACCGCAGGCCGTTAGCCAGCGCGTTGAATGGCGCGTTTTGTCTTTGCAACAAGGAGAGTGTGTAATGACTCGTACGACGGTGGCAGATTTGACTGTGGACGATTTGAGAAAACTTATCCGCGAAACAGTCCTTCAGACCCTCTCCGAGATATGGAGCGATCCTGACGAAGGTCTGGAACTCAGGGAGGAGTTCAAACTCGAACTTGAGCGCGCTCTTGCTGTGGACGAAAAAACCAGCCCCGCGCACGACGTTGCGGCAAGACTTGGACTGACGTGGTAAAGCGATGTTCCAAGTCGAGTTTACTTCTGGAGCGGAGACCGATCTGGCGCGTTTGGACAAGCCCGTTGCTCAACGCGTACTGAGAAAGTTGCGTTGGTTAGCGGAGAACTTTGAAGCAATCACGCCAGAAACTTTGACAGGTCAATGGCAAGGGATATTCAAGTTGCGCGTGGGTGATTATCGGGTGCTTTACACGTGTATCGGGAAAAGCAGAAGATAGTCGTGCGCTTTATCAGGCATCGTCGCGAAGTTTACAAGCAGAGCGCTGGCTAACCCGCCGCTGCAGCCGCGCCGCCTGCGGCAGCGCGGCTGAGCGGCAAGTCGTTGGGCCGCTCAGAGCCGCCAGAGCATGCGCGGACGATATCTATGACTCGACCCGCTAAAAAAAAACGCTCTGCGTGGCTCTACGCGGGCTAAGAGGCCGGCCCCGAGCCCGGAAGTCGAGGAGCGAGCGACGAGGCCTCCGCAACTCAGCTACGCGTAGCGCAGCGTAACGCTCGGCCATTGCACACTACTCAGTTATGTCAAGTCGCTCCGCGGTCGGGCCAGGAGGACGCTCGGGCGCAGAAGGACGGTATTGATCAGGGTGACTTGACATAACGGTTTGTAGTGTGCGATGGCCGGCGAGCGTAACGCCTGACGCGGGAAAGAGCGGGAAAGAACGGGCAAGCAGGGGTCAGAGATTGTTTGGGTCTAATCGCGGCGACGCCCGCGCCACCGGCGCGGGCGTCGTGCGTGGTGGGCGAGAGACGCTTATGAGAGGGGCGAGAGTGTCACGGCGACGTAGCTCTCAGAGTCGGGCAACACGGCGACGGTGAGCGCACGCACAAAGCGGATGCCATCATCGGCAAGGATGCGGGCTTGCACGAGAGCATCGAGGACCGCTTTCGCGTAGTTGTCCAGGTCTCCACCGTTGCGGATTTCTTCCCGGCCAAAGCTCAACTCGATACTCACGACGACGGGCTCGTAGACGGGTTTGAGGTCGCGGAACGCAAGTGCAAGCTTGGCGAGGTAGACACGGTAAGCGTGCGGCATGTATGTCTGAGGCCGTCCGTGCAAGCAGCGAAAGTGCGGTCGCGGGGTGGCCATAGGTGTAATGTACACGCGTCGCATGTCCATTGACTACCCCCGCTCACGCAGCACATCGTAGGCGAGTAAGAGGGCGTCAAGCAGGTTGCGCAGCGCCGTGAGCGCTTCGTCGTAGTCAGGCGCAGGCGTAGGTGTCGCAGCAGGCGCCGGGGCATCAGCAGCGGGCGCCGGCTTGGCGTTGACGACAAGGTACTGAGTACGACCGGACTGCTCCGAGCGTACAAGCGTGAACGCAAGTCCGGGCCCTGGGTTTGAGACATACTCGCAGAGCATGCCGTACACGCTCGCGGGCATGTCCCAGAGGAAGACTTCATTACCGACGACGACCTCGCAGGCGTATTTCACGACCGGTTTAATACCCTGCGGGGCGGGCTCTTCGTGGCTCAGGTGCACGGTGCGCCGGGCGTTGTTGTCCCAATACACGCGCACAGGAACCGGGGTCGAGTGGAGCATGAGCTCTTGTCTGCCGGGGCTGGGGCTAAAGTAGCGCATTCCCTTGCTCCTCGATGAGGCGCTTGATGTCTTCGAGTACATCGTCGAGCGTGGCGCTCCTTGCGCCGCGGGGTAGGTGACCCGGGCTGAAGTATCGCAATGCGCCGCGATACCAGGCCGGGACAACCTGTCCAGATGTGATGAGTTCGAGAAGGTCGCGGGCGAACTCTTCGGGGCTGATAAGTTGCATAGCATTCTCCTTGAGCGGGGCGGAAGATGGACGCAGCATAGCAGAGCACGGTCTCAAATGGGTGCAAAGCGCGGTTTCTGAACGGTTCCAACTGCAGAGTCCGGGTTCCAAAGCGGTATCGGCCCAACAGGCGCTTGCACCTGACGCCGCTCCGCTACGCTTCGCGGCGCAGGTGAAGCGCAGGCCGTTGGGCATGTTGCTGATCGCAATGAGGAGGTACAAAATGAATCGCTATCTGAAAACTGTGCGGAGTTTGCTAGGTTTGCTTGTCTTAATTGCCCTAACCCTAGGGCTCGCTACGTTACTACGCGTTGCAGCTCCAGCAATGCTCGGACAATCCCCTGTGGCTTCTCCCACCCCTTCAACAGTCATGCGTTCGCCTCTTCCCACGCCCACACCGGTGCCGATGCCTCCCAGGTCTGTCCCTGCCGTGAGGGTTGAGCCTGTGGTTAGAACCGCTATGGGTAACACGTATCGGCTCGTCACTGTCCCTCGAGAGACATTCAAAGGACCAGGAGAATTGTGCAATTTGCAGGTTTCTCCAGATGGACGCTGTGCTGCGGTTAGCATCTGTGCCACGGAAGGGGTGATTTTCGATGTCTTTATCGTGGATCTCGCCCAAGGCACGGGATTTCAAATCGGCATTTGTCATCCGGATAGGACCCAAGGCTGTCGGTTCAAAGAGACCTGGTTCCGAGGGTGGTTCCCAGATTCCCGTCGGGTTCTGCTGATGAGCGACTGGCTGGAGATCCTGAATATTGAGACGGGGGAGTCACGGCGGATTACACCGGAGGGTGAAACGGTGACCGATGCGGCGGTTTCCCCCGATGGCAAAACGATTGTCTATACAATCATCCAGGGCGACCAGTTGATTCTGATGGATACGACCGGGCGCCTCCTCCATAAAGTGTCCGCACCTTCGCCTAAGCCGGGTGCCAGACCGGAGGGAATCATCTGGTCTCCCGATGGACGATTCATTGCGTACATCTGGGACCAGACAGTCATTCAGTTTAACAGCTTTGGTCCATTATGGGTGATGGATATTCAAACGGGTGAACAATGGCCCCTTAGCCCAGAAGGGGTGTTTGACAGTTTCTCCACCTGGTCGCCTCAAGGGGATCAAATCCTGGTGGTTCGGCGGGAGAACATGGAAGATCGATCGGCCGATTTCGATTTGAACCGGCTGGTGAGCAACCTGTGGGTTGTAGAGGTTAGCTCCCAAAATTGGCGCCAGCTCACCTCACTGAAGAGGCGAGGGGCCTGGTCGCCGGTGTGGACACCCGATGGCTCGGCGGTAGTGTTTATGGCCAACCTGAATGGCCAGCCCGATGCCTGGGTGATCAATGCTGATGGAAGTGGCTTGGTCCAGCTCACCTTCAATAGCCTGATGATGCCGCGCTCTGTGGATGTAATGCGTTGAGGGGGATTCCGATGAAACGTCTGAGTGTGGTCTTATCGCTTATCGGCTTGCTCTTACTCATCGATTCCGAACCCGGTCCCTTCGTTCTGGCCCAAACGGAACCGCGCTTCTCCTATCCGGGTGCGAGACGTTTCCGGCTCACTTCGTACTTTGACCACTCTAATCCGAATTAGACCGTTGATGGCGTCTTAACCGTTTACACCAAGGAGAAAGGGCGTCAAGAGCATGGGTGTGCGGATTGCTACTGGTCTGGCGGGATTCAGGTCTGTGGTTACCATACAGAACCTAGCTGCGGCGGGCGGCGCATCTATTACGACGGCCATCCGGCAATTGATTATGCCTTTCCACTGACTACTTCGATCGCAGCCACGGCACCAGGCACTGCCTATCGGCGCGCAATTCTGGGTTCTGCTGTTGTAATTGACCACGGCGGTGGCTATTGGAGTAAATATGGTCATGTGGATCCCGGTTCCCGAGTCGCTGATGGAACTCAAGTTGAGCGAGGGCAGCAGATTGCATTGAGCAGCAACACAGGCACTGGTGCGGCACACTTGCACTTTGAGGTGCGCTATCTGGGCGAAAATGGGGACGTGGTGGACCCTTACGGCTGGTGGGGAGAGTGGTATGAAGATCCTTGGAACCGACCATGGGGACACACCCATGATTGGTGGCGTAGTCTTGATCCAATTCCAATGGGGTATCGGGATCAGAATGGTGTCCCATACGGTCCGTTTCAACTGACCGGCGCCATTCGTGACAAATGGGATGCGTTGGATGGTGAACCGGGTTCCCCTCTTGAAGCTCAGCATAGCTGTTCTGGAGCCTACGGCCAGTGCCAGTCCTTTGAGAAAGGATACATTCGCTGGGATTATAGCACCACCACATACTATGCTTATGCTGAGACACTCGTTCCCAGAGTTTTCTATATAGCCAGCGCGAACTGGAACACCTTACTGTCCATTCGGAACACGGGTGGCACATCATCTCAGGTGAGCGTGATCTTTCTGGAGAATAACCATATTGCGGATTCGCGCACCTATCGGACGCTACCAAGCGGCGCCACGTGGGTAGTGGATACCCGGCAAGTCCTTCAAGAGATGACGGATCGCTTTGCGGGGATAGCGGCAATATATGCTAGCCAGCCGATCGCCATCTCGGTCACCCATCAACCTCCGTTACATGATGTTTTCCTGCCGCTGGTTTTAAGCAATCATTAAGCTGCAGCGCGAGCAGGATCAAGAGATTGAGCCATAGAGAGCCAACCATGCCCAACCTGCGCTTGGAGCGGACGGCGCTCTGCGCCGCCGCTCAAGCACTGAGCCGGTTATGCCGCCACACGTCTGGCCGCCTGTACGCGGATGGCCGTGCAAAAGCATGGAGGTGCAAAATGAAACGCCTGCTGAATATCGGAGCAGGATTATTGGGTTTGCTGGCGTTGGGGGTGCTGACTGTCGCTCTGGCCCTCACGTTCGAAGGACTGCGGAGAGACGAAAAGCCTGCGTCTCAAGTCTTCCAGTCGCCTATTGAAACACCGATCCAACCACCCTATCCCCCGCCGGCGACACCAACATTGCCTGCTCCGCCGACTGCACCGGTGCCCCCTTGTACGTTTGGGGGGCAACCTGCACCAGTTGAACCTGGATACCCCTTAGAGGCTTACCGGTTTTCTGAACCCCAGATCGTGCTGACCCATCCGGCGGCCATTGGTATCGCTGGGTGGCTCCCGGATGGTCAGCATCTGCTTATCACTCGCCAGATTCCCGGGCAACCCAGGGAATCGGTCGAAGTGTTCGACATGCGCACCGGTGAAGTGCAACGCTATGGGGAACGGCATAGCTTGCCCGGTAAGCCGGTGTGGTTAGCGGCCCACCAAGCCGTCGCCTTTGCCGATGTTGGGCCGGATAAGCAGGTGGTGTTACGCATTAGCCGAGGCGAGACGGGATCTATGGAAACACCGGTTTCCGACTTGGGGTCTTCTTTTCTAGCAGCCAGTCCGGACGGTAGCCAAGTAGTCTTTTTCACCCAAGCAACCCCGGATCGGCCCGAAGCCCTGGATTTCGCCCTGGCGCAACGGCAAATCTTTCCGGCCTTGCCCCTAACGCTGTGGCAGGATTTATCAGCACTGGGTCAGCAATATGGGCCAGAGCCATATCAAGCTGTCTGGTCTCCGTCTGGGAACCAGATAGCTTTCTACAACGACGCTGGTTTCTATTTGGTTGATTGGTCTTCTGGAAAAATCTGCGAGGTGAACCTGGGTTTTGAGGAAGGGGAAACCCGATACGGAAAGCGGTGGGCTTTCTATGCTCAATGGGCTCCTAACGGGCGATATTTGGCCATGTTAACGACCGTCGGTGATCTTCCTATAAAGTTCAGCGACCTCATTATTCTGGATACCCTTACAGACGAACGGCATCTCATGCTTCCAGTAGTTTACCTCAATCCAGGACAGTACTATGTTCAGGACATGACATGGGCCCCAAATAGTCAGGTTTTGGCTATATTGGCTACTGTAGAACACCGTGATGGGACAACATGGGAGGGTCTTTATCTCGTTGAGGGCGCAACTGGACGAACTGAACCCATGCTGCCCCATGTAGTATTTCCGGCCGGTGATGCGGGCTGGAATTTAGCTTGGTCCCCGAATGGCAATTTCCTCGCTGTGACCTGCCTATATGGCCCATTGTGCTTGATAGAAGCAACATTGCCGTAAGGAGGATACTATGCCACGCATTTGCTTTAGGATTCTTTTACTGACCCCCTTTCTTTTGGGAATGATCAGCTCTCGCAGTGCTCTTGCTTCTTTCGGCCCGCCATCAAATATCTCTCTACGTGTGTATAGATTGGAGTCAAGTGGCGCTCTTTGGGTAAATCCCGCTACTGGAGCCTATCATCTTTGTTCAACCAATGATACATACTACGGATGCACAGCGTTTGTCGGCAGTCCCACTTACTCTTATCCATATGGTGCCAACCCTGCCACCATTCCTATTGAGACTGACTACCTCTTGGATGTGGTGTCCAAAGAAGTCATCGCAGAGGCTTTCCATCCTACTGCTATCCAAGCGCAAGCTATCGCCGCTCGTTCCTATGCCTATTGGCATATCCGCCAAGGGAGCACCATCAACAACTCGAACCAGTTCCAGGTTTTTGTGCCCTACGCTTTTGAAGCCCTTCCTTCGGCCACCTTCCCAGACAACCCCGACACCCCTTGCGCCAGTAGCAATCTCAACACCAATCAGCGGATCGTCTGCAACGCCGTCACTCCACGCCATTACATTGCCTATGGCGCTTACCCCAACGACGACCTGCCGGCCTTCACCGAGTACTTCGCCGATATCCGCAATCGCACGGTCAGCGGTGGACAACCCTATCTGATCGCTGTGGATGATCCCATCAGTTCCCATCCGGACATCGTTGAAGACGGTCATGGCCGCGGCATGAGCCAGAAGGGAGCCAGCCGCTGGGCGCGGGGCAATCTCAGCTTCAATATCAATCGGGACTTGGGCGCCTGGAGTGTACG
>JANWVZ010000159.1 GCA_025056555.1 Gemmatales bacterium
TTTCGTGGAGCGCGGCCAAGATGTAGCGCGATTGGTCCTGGATGATTTCGATGTGGACATCGGGATAATGTTCACGCAGGTAGGCTTGGGCTTGGGTCAAGCGCTGCTTGACGGCTTGAATCACCTCAATGGTGTTGCTGCCCGATTGACGCTGTACCGTGAGGACAACAGCCGGCTGGCCGTTGAGGCGGGCGAGAGTGCGTACTTCCTTCTGGCCATCGGTAACTCGACCGAGGTCAGCGAGGGTGATTTTGCGTCCTTGAATAGCCGCGACAGTCAGGTCGCGGAACGCTTGGACATCTGGAAGTCGGCTCAGGGTGCGCAAGCTCCATTCACGAGCGCCGGACTGAACGTTGCCGCCAAAACCTTCGGCGTTTTGCCGAATTAGAGCATCGCGGACCTCGGTGATAGAAATTTGATAAGCTGCCAAGCGCCGGGCGTCAATTTCGACCTGGATGGCCCGTTCAGTCGCGCCGTAGATATTGACGGCACCGACGCCCGGGGCGGATTCGATGAGGTCTTTGATGGCCTTATCGGCGATAAGGTAGAGTTCGCGGCTATCGCGCTGCGGGCCACCCGCCACAGCCAGGGATAAGACCGGCGAAGTGTCGGTGTCGAGTTTGCGCACCACGG
This sequence comes from Gemmatales bacterium, assembly GCA_025056555.1. Taxonomy (GTDB): domain Bacteria; phylum Planctomycetota; class Planctomycetia; order Gemmatales; family HRBIN36; genus HRBIN36. The sequence continues at coordinate 634 of JANWVZ010000159.1, forward strand.
GGGGATAGGCGTCGGCAGGCAGTCGGTTGAGTACGGCACCCAGGGCGTCGCGCACGTCCTGGGCGGCGGCGTCGAGATTGCGATTCAGGTTGAAGGTCAGTAACAGGAGCGAACGACCCTCGGAGGAAATGCCACGAAGCTCGTCGAGTCCCTCGACAGTAGCGACCGCGTCCTCCAGTATCCTTGTGACTTCGGATTCGACTTCCTCTGCGGATGCGTTCGGAAGCAAGGTGGACACCGTAACCGTGGGCAGGTCCACCTTGGGAAAGCGATCAATGCCGATTTGCCAATAGCATGCCAGCCCTGCCACCACCAGAGCGAGGTTGAGCATGGTGGCGAAGACGGGGCGACGAATGCACAGTTCGGCCAACCATTGCACGGAGGGTTCTCCTGGAGGGTGGTTGGTGATGGGTATCGGGCCTGAGGCGGGGCTAAACCGCTATTATAGGAATCTACGTCGTGAACAATAGCCACGTCAGTATCAGGTAAATAGGCACCAGGATCGGCAGGGTATACCGGAGGATATATCCGAAGAAACTGGGCATGGGATAACGGTTTTCCTCCGCGATGGCCTTGACCATGAAATTTGGGCCGTTGCCAATATAGGTGTTCGCCCCCATGAACACGGCCCCGCAGCTGATGGCTTCTAATAACTTTGGGCTATGCTGAGCCAAATGAGCGATTTCGTGAGGCGCGGAGGCTAGTGTGGCAAAAGTCAAGTAGGTCGGGGCGTTGTCCAGGAATGAGGAAAGTAAGCCCGTGAGCCAAAAGAATTGCCAAGCTTGGCTCAAGTTCCAAGACGGGCCATACACTTGCAGTAGCTCCAGAGTCGGCGCCATGGTGACAAAAATCCCCGCGAACAAAACGGCGACTTCCACGATGGGGCTCCAGGTAAAGCCGTTCTCTTCGTGGACGCCGGGCGGTGTGAGCTTAAGCGAAGCTAACCCGAGGAGCACCATGCCCAGAGAAGACCACAAAGGAGAGAAACCTTGCTGAATAAGCCAGGCTTGCAGCAGCACACAAGCGACGACCCCAGTTAAGAGCAGGAGGTTTACCTGACCGCGTAACCAGGAATCAGGGGTTTTCTGGGCGTCCTGTCCAGAAGGATTTGCGGCAGCGCTTTGTTCCTTGCGATAGAGCCAATTGTCCCAGACGATAAAAAGGCCCAGCACCAGGCCGTTGGCTAACAACCACTGTTTCCAGAGCCGAAACGTCCAGGAGAATGGTACACCCCGTAGGAAACCGAGAAATAGCGGGGGGTCACCTAGAGGTGTGAGCAGCCCGCTCATGTTGCTCACGACAAAGAGAAAAAAGATGGGCACATGCCCCCTTCGCCGCCGGTGTCGGTTCAGTCGCAGTAACGGACGTATCAGGACCATACTGGCACCCGTCGTGCCGATCAGGTTAGCGAGAATACCGCCAACGACCAGAAAGGCTGTATTGGTGATGGGCCCTTGGGGAAAACGGTCTGCCAATAACAGCCCCCCGGCGATGGTGTACAGGGAGCCAAGCAGGCTGATGAAGGCGGCGTATTCTTCCAGCGCGTGGAGGAAGAGTGCAATCCCTGCACGACCTTCGGAGAGTAAGTACAGAACCGTCGGCACCGAACAGGCGAAGGCTACCAAGCCACGATGAAGGTTCGATTCCCAAAAGTGGGGAGCGAATATCGGTAATAGGGCGATGGCCAACAGAAGCAGCGCGAAAGGCGCAGCTGTCCACCAGGGCGGGTGCAGGGTGTGTGCCAATCCTTCAGCTGCCCAGATTTGGGCCGGTTGCGCGGCGAAAAAAGCGGCAAGCGCTGGTACTAAAAGCTTTGCTGGTGAGGTTATCCCCAAGCGACTTAGTTTCATTTCTGACTATTCTTACGCCTTTGGTCGCAGTGAATTCTTATCAAGCAACAATATGAAAATTTGTGGAAAAATCATCTTGAAAAGCCACCGGTTGCCATTTAGAATCATGATGCGCACGGTGGAAAGGAACCTTCTAGACTTGGCGGGTTCATGACGGAACAGAGCAAAGAGGCCCATCGAAGCTTTTTCCTGCCCTTCCAAGGTTTTGAACGAACTGATGACGCTAAGCGTAAGACTGACAAGAGCTTGCATCTTTGTCCAGGCGGTGCACAATTGAGACTCCTCGCAACCGCATTATAAGCGTGCCAACCTTCTCCACTGGCCGAGGGCTAAGACATCCAGGCCGGTGTGTCAATATCTCGGCTCGCCAGCTTTTTGGCGATTAACCAATATTTCGAGCAAGCGATTCCTGGCCAGCAAGGGAAGCGAGACATGGCATCTAAGAGCAAGAAGCGCAAGCTCCGACGCAAGAAGAAAGAATCCATTCTCGGCTCGGCTACGCCTGAAACGGCCTTTTCTTCCGATTTACTCACACCCGAGGAGGAACGCGAGCTGTTAGCCGAGTTCTGGCAGTGCAAACGTGATTTAGTCCGCGTGATATTGCGAGAGTTTCCCCATTTGCGCGCTCATCGGCCTCCGATGGAACCCTGGCCGATGGCCCAGTTTATTCGTGAATATTGCACGGAGGAGGTTCTTCAGAGACCGGCGGTTAGAAAACTTCATGACCGCTATGTAACGTACAAGCATCGTTTGGCGTCGGCGAACATTCGCCTGGCTGCCCACGTCGCCAAGAGGTTTCGGCATCACGCGTTGAATTACTCCGACTTATTGCAGGAGGCCGTCTGTGGGCTGATGCAGGCCATTGACCGCTTCGATGTCAGCCATGGTACCCGCTTGGCTACCTATGCCACTTGGTGGATTCGCCAGACTCTGCAAATTGCCGTAGCTCGACAAAGTCATTTAGTCAGCTTATCTCCCCACCATTTACAAGAGCTGGGCTTGTTGCAACAGGAAGTTGAAGCCATGGCTCATGGGGGCAAAATGCCCAGCGCTCAGGAATTAGCCAAGCGTACCGGATCCAGCTTGGAACATTTAGCGCATTTGCAGACCGCGACGCGAACGCCTGTTTCTCTGAACGCCGTGCTCGATGACGACAGTGATTTCAAGCTCACCGAAGCTATGCCCGACGTTGGCGTGGCTCAGGAACGAGAAAAGCACGAACGGGCTGAGTCGCTGTGTTTCCTGCTGGAACAGCTGCGCCCCCGCGAACGTAAAGTTTTAGACCTGCGGTTTGGGCTCACAGGCACCGGCTCGTACAGCCTGCGACAGATTGGCCACCTGTTACGGATCAGCAAAGAGCGCGTTCGCCAGATTCAGAATCGTGCCATTGAGAAGCTCCGCGCTAAAGCAGAACAGGCGGGCCTGGAATCCACCTTGCTGCTCGAATAGTCTGTTTCATCTTTCCGACTATCTGCTGCCTCAGCTTGGCTCCTCCTACGGTTGGTAAACCGGAAGGATTTGAGCAGCACCTCGACTAAGATTGCGCCAGGTCTATGCCCTACGCCATTTGCAATGAAACCTTCGAAGGCTGGGAACACGGTTGCGTCTGTCAGTACGTGGCAGGCATAGGTTATCATGGATTGGAGATTGCTCCCTTCACGCTGGCATCCCATGTTACCGAAGTTTCTGTGGAGCAACGTCAGCGTTTACGATTCCAGGCTGAGCAAGCGGGCCTTCGCATTATCGGTCTGCATTGGCTCCTGGCCCGCACGCAAGGGTTGCACCTCACCTCTGCCGATCCTGAAGTGCGTCGGCGCACTGGGGCATATCTGGTCGAGTTAGCGCGGCTGTGCCATGACTTGGGAGGCTGGCTTCTCGTTTTCGGTTCGCCTGCCCAGCGCAATTTGTCGGAAGGCGTCAGCCGCGAACAAGGTTTCGCTTACGCCGAGGAAGTGTTCCGTGGCCTCTTGCCTTACTTAGACGAATGGCACGTTGACTTGTGCATCGAACCGCTCACGGCTAAAGAAACCAACTTCCTCACTTCCTGTGCAGAAGGTTTGGAACTGGTGCAGCGACTAGCGCATCCCCGCGTCGGGTTACATCTCGATGTCAAAGCCATGTGTTGGGATCCGGAGGCCTCGGTGCCCGAGCTGATTCGCCGCTATGGGCGCTGGCTACGCCATTTTCATGCCAACGATCCCAATCTTCGAGGGCCGGGCTTCGGCGCGGTGGATTTTGTACCCATTTTCGAGGCATTACGCGACATCGGCTACACCGGTTGGGTCTCGGTAGAGGTTTTCGACTACTCGCCCGACCCCGAAACTATTGCCGTGCGCAGTCTGGAATATATGCAGTCCTGCGCTCAGCGAGCCGGTTGGCCCGCCTAGGCGAGTACTTGCTGGGCAGTTTTCTGACCGAGTTCTGCCTGCACCAAAGCACCGGCGAAGTCGCCTGGCTTAAGGTCTCGTCCGTTGACGGCATCCAGCAACTGGAAAACAGCCTCGCGATGGCTCTCAGTCAGACAATTAGTTACTACATCGAACACCCTGCAATTGCTGCCAGCTCCAACCCCGCAACACGAGCTCAGACTCAGGCAGGCGATTGGTCGCTGAATCGGCCTTGTCGTTCTTGCCAGCATGTTGGTATAAGACGCCTTCCATTCACCTTAGGGCAGGTGAACAACGCAGTAACAGGCCGATGCTCGAGAGGGCATGGAACCATCAGGCTGATAGGCCCAAAGAGCCTCGGCTGGAAAATTGGGTGTCCTCAAATAGGAGCAGTCTCCATGTCAAAGAAGGCTTTCTGGTGCTGGCTCGGCGGTGTCATCCTGGCGACCGCAGCAGCGACCTGGGCGGTATTGGAATATGCACACCGTAACCCCGATTCCTGGCTGGCTCATATGTTCCGCCATGCCGGCGTGCTTTGGGAAAAACAATCCACGCCCACGCCTTCATGGTTGAATAACGCACCTTCCTCTGGTGCTGCATCCCTTCGGCGCTCTATACCTACGAATCCATCGCCGTCCCTGCCCCCGGATATTTTGGAACAGTCGTTGCGTGAACTGAAATTGCTCGACGAACTCGCCACCTCCGGTCAACGGAATCAATCTGCCGATCAAACCGAGGTCGCTTCGCTCTTCGACGAATTCACGCCGGAGAAAATTCCGATACGGCCCCGACTGGTTCCACCTGATCCCTCCTACGAAGGCACGCTTGTTTCTGAAGGTCGTCAGTCCGCCCCAGTTGCTTCCCTGGAACATTTACCCGTGACTCCCCAGCCGCATAGCGAGCCAGGTGTCCCCGAAGATCTCGATGAAGAAGTCGCTCAGCTGGAATCGGCGGAACGCTTCGAGGATTGCGATGAAACTCCAGGCTCTTGTCACGATGCTGAGAAAGATACCCAAGACACAAGCGGCGGCACCGGTGCGCTACGTGGGCAATGCAACACGCCCGGCTGTGTGGCCAACTGGAGCGATTGCTTGCGTTACTGGTTGGGCTGGATATGTGCTGATACTTCATCGCCTGGCAGAAAAACGCAACCAAAGGCAAATAACGATCAAGCGGAGGAAACCGGCGGGGGACGGCGAACGGCAAAACCTTCTTGCGCAGACGGTGGTCATTGTGCTGCCTCACGTCCCCGAGGGGCAGTTCCTCAGCAGGGATGTGAAACATGCCCTTGCGCTGGGGAGGCTGGGGCCGCTAGCCTGAAAGCCCCCGTATTGGTTCGTCGTGTCTATCCCATAGCCGACCTGATCGAATCCCATGACCAAGGCCACCAACTGCAACAGCTCATTATTGAGACCCTAGGTCCCCATACTTGGCAAGGGACTGCTCCTTCTGTCAACTTCATCAGGCCGGCGCTTTGTCCCAACTGCAACCAAAAGGCCACGCCCCAACCAGCCCCAGAGCAAGGAATTGGCTATATTCGATATTATCCCGGCGTCCAGTGCTTGGTGGTGGTGCAGACCTCGGAAGTGCAAAAGGAAATAGTAGATTTCCTCGGCGAACTTCGGCGCGCGGCTCGATACCGGGAGCTGAGCGGCACGGGAGCCACTAAGTCGTTACCGTGTCCATCTCCGGAGGGGGAACACATAGTGGTAGTTCCAGTAATTCGGCCAGTTCTGGTGCCGGTGGCCATCCCCGTACCCGTGGGCGTAGGAGAGCAGGAACTGCCCCCGCCCGAGTTCCGCGCGCCCCACCAAGCTCCGCATGATGACCAGAACGCACTGCCGACTTTCCCTGACCGGCCTTTTGCTCCACCGAAGACGCCGGAAAAACTGCCGAATTGCCAGAGACAGGATTTCCCTGCCTTGGAGATGCTCGAGCGCTTTCAGGAATGGTGGCGCGGTGCCATGCCTCATCGGTCTCGCCTGCCCGATTGTCAGCCAATCTTACCCGCCCATCCCCAGATTCTGCCTGTTTTCCCACCTCAGGGTCCTGAAGACGAAGCGGACGACCTGCAAGGCGCGCACTGGGACCATGAGGATTGCGATGACTTAGAAGACTTTCAGCCTCTCGAAACCGAATTGCATCCGCCTATTGGCGAGGCGGACTAATGCAGGCAGTTGACCGATCTCTATACACGAAGCATTCACCTCCGGTGAAATCATCGCTGAAGATCATCCTTAACTTACCTAGCTTCGCTATGAGCAATACGACCGTTTAAGTTCTATCGGCACTGATCGGTTAGGAGGCAGTATAATACAGTCGCGGCATGATACCTGAGAAAGTCATACGCCTTGGGAGGTTTCACCATGACCGCCTTACTCGAAGCTCCGCCGCTTACCGCAGAAGACCTGTTGCGACGGTCAGACGATCGGCGTTACGAACTGGTGGACGGAAAGCTCGTGGAGAAAACCATGGCCGCCACTGCCACGCTTGTGGCCAGCGAAATTCACGGATTATTGTGGAATCACTGTCGGTCCACCTCCAGCGGAGCGGTGTTCCTCAGCGAGCAAGGTTATCAATGTTTTCCGCATCGGCCGAACACAGTTCGGTTCCCCGATGTTTCCTTCATCACGCGAGCGCGGCTGTCGCCCGACTTGGCAGAGGGATACATCCGCATCGTTCCCGACTTAGTGGTCGAAGTGCTCTCTCCCACCGACCTGGCTCGCGACGTGAGCCGCCGCATTACTGACTATTTACGTGCAGGGGTGCGTCTGCTCTGGGTGGTTGACCCCGAAGCCCGTTTGGTGTTTGTCTATCACCAGGGGCGACCCGGCCTGATTCTGACGGAACACGACTACTTAGAGGGCGAAGACGTGCTCCCTGGTTTCCGCGTCGCGGTGCGCGAGATTTTCCGACCCTTAGAGCTGTTACAACCTAGTCCGCCTGGCAGCTAGGGACGGCTTAATGGGATTAATCTCAGCTCGTTGATGCGAGGGGTTGCTTTC
>JANWVZ010000015.1:0-35457 GCA_025056555.1 Gemmatales bacterium
GCTGCGCAGGACAATCAAGACGTTGGCGTTACAGCTTTTGGTGGCCTGAGATGGCGCCTGTGGGCAGTGAGTTTGCAAAGTCAAGGCAGGCCTACTGGCGTGCCTGAGGATTTCGGCGTTGAACAACTCCTGCAACAAGCCAGTTCGGCAGCACTAGAATACAGGCGCCGACGAAGACGTCAGAGCTTCCTGGCAGGATGGTACGGCCTGTTGAGTTTGGTAATGCTTGCAGGATTGGTGAGCGGCTTGTGGCTATTGGGGAAGCGTTTCTACGAGCCTCGGCCAGTTATGCCAGTCGAAGAAGACCCGACTCAATATCTTCCGCCGTTAGAACGGCTGGCGTGGTGGACGGATCGGGGCAGGCGTCTGTTACGATGGGAGGATTGGCGCCAAGGCGCGGTGCTGGTCGTGGATTGGTCCAGTTGGCTTCAGGCGGTGCATCGGTATCAGCAAGCCATTACGCGGTTGCCCCGGGTGGAGCAGCCGGAGGCTCAAGTGTGGCATCGCGCCTTGCGCGAAGTAAGCGAGCAGTTGGCGCGGGTGCGGGCACGGGCATGTGTTCTGGGGGTGGAAGGGGCATGGGAGGCAGGCGTCGAAAGGGAGGTCCGCGTGCAGCCACCTTTTGCGTTTTCACTGCAGTGGCCACACACAAATGAAGGAAACAGCCCACCGCAGTTGCAGCCAGGGAATGCCTTTGAAGCTTTCCATGCAGATGTGTCCACGCGATTGCAGCACCTGCGAAAGTTTTTCCCTGCATTGGACCTGCAGCCCTTACCAGGGGATATACCGTTTGAGGTGGCGGAAGATTTGCGTCAACTGGCCGAGCAACGTTACCGGGCGGTGCTCGAACCGGTTCGAGCGGAAATTCGACGCCAGCTTCTGCGTCATGGGGAGGGACGCGAGACGTTATCCGCATGGCGCGAATTGGTGCAACGCGGTTGGCTTGGGGGCGCTGCACGTCGCGAACTTCATGACTGGTTGACCATAGTGCACACCTTGCAAGTCTGGGGCGGACGAACTCCAACCGATCCCCTGGATGCCTTGAATCAGTTTGTCCTGCAAGAGGGGGTTTTGTTGCCTTTAGGCAGATTATGGCTGGAGTGGCCTATGGCAGGCGAAAGGCAAAATGACGGCGACGCTGACACACGGGGTAGTCAGAAGGAATCGAGTTCTCAGAAGCCCGGTCGAGTCAGGAGCATCACCAGCCCTCCGAGTCAGCTGACGATTACCCTGCTCATGTCCGAAGGGCGCGAAACAGTCTTGCTCTATCAGCGATGGGAAACACCCCCGCTGCAATTATCCGAAACGCGTCGCCAGGAATTTCGCCTGGCCACCCACGTTTCCTGGCCTGGAGAGTGTTACCTGTATCGTCCAGGGGTGGGTATGCGGGTGCAAGCGCAATTCAGGGATGAACAGGGCCAAGCTTGGCAACTGACGTGGTCGGAACGGGAAGCGCGTTCTCAGGTGTTCGGATTTAGTGTGCTGGAATTGACACCGCGTTGTCACTTGCCGGGGCAAGCGCCTGAAGAAGGGGAGTTCCTTCATGGCGTGCGGCTGCGGCTGAGCCTACCGTTACCGCTTCCTGATCTGTTGCCCTGACCCTTGGGGAGTATCGAGAACTATTCGATGAAAATGTCGAGGATGTTGAGGAAAATCCCCATCAACGAGCCACCGGCGATCAGGCCAGCGCAGATCGCCTCCTGATTCTGCACGAGCCAGCGATCCCAGCAGTTTTGCGGTTGGCGCAGCCTGTCGGCCAGCCAGAAAACAAAAGCGCCCAGGAACATAATGGCGCACGTCTGAAACGGGATGACGAAGCCAAGAGCCAGGCCGATGGGAGAAAGAGGCGACTTGCCCCGCAGACGCAATCCCTCCAGCACGACCCCGCCAAGCAGGGCCAGCAGCGCCGACCATCGTGCCGAGAGGGGAATGGCATGAAGCCCGTCGGCGAGGATATCGGCTACTGCGCGCCAAATGGTCGCCGAGGGCATGGGGTAATCGCCGAAGTCAATCTTCGCAGTGTAAGCAGGCGGTTGCAGGGCCGACTGCCAATCGAGGCGTTGTTCACCAGCGCGGAGGAAGACAAGGTAGAACACGGGCGTGGCCAACAGCGCGCCAGCGAAGGCCCCCAGAACGTGCCCCAGCGCCTGTTGACGGGGTTTAGCGCCGAGCATATAGCCAGGCTTAATGTCCATAAGCAGATTCGCTGAGTTGCTGGCAACTTCGCCGGTGATGCCTGCGGTCATGAGATTGACGCCTTTGTCGCCCGGCGCCAGGATAGCGAACGTCAATTGGGTCAGCTTGCCCATGGCCCCGATGGGTGTGATCGAGGTCAGACCGGTCGAGTTGATGGCAATTAGGCAGAAGAAGAAAGTCAAGACCACGGCCAGGGCACTATAGAGCGGTGAAATATCGAAAAAAGCCCAGCCCATGAGACACACCAATCCACCGACGAGCGGCACCCCAAGAAGCGAAAGTTGCACGGGCAGCTCGATGTGCGCCAGGACATCGCGCTGAGCGGTTTGCTGTCGGGTGAACAAACGACGCAAGGGCGCCCAGATAATTGCGGGTTTGGCGAAGAAAGCCAACAAGGAAGCGACGGTCATCATGGCGACGCCACTCCACAATGACCAGAAGGTGATTTCGCGGAAGCCGATGGTACCAGCAGGGCCCGGTGTAATGTCGCCCCTCTGGATGAGCCAGGGGGCCAGCACCAGGAAGTTCAGGGTCGCTCCCAGGAGCATCGAAGCCCCGACGCGAATGCCAATCAGTCCGCCGGCGCCGAACATGGCGACATCAAATTCGATGCCTACAGTGAGCCGATCCAACCGTGTGCCGAACCAGCGGGGAATATCCTCAGCTCGATGGTACAACCATTCCCAAAGCGACTCATACAGGCGAAAGGGCAGGTGCAGTAGTTCGACGAACTTTTCACTTTGCAACAGCTTGATACCCGAAGCCACCACTGCGCAGCCGGCCAGAATTTTTGCCTGAAAGACTCCATGTTCAGCCTGGCCGTGATGCAAGGTGTCCATGACAATGCCGGCAGCTCGGCCCTCCGGGAAAGGTTGTTGTTCCTCGTTGATGAAGCGGCGTTTAAAAGGAAAGGCAAAAAGCACACCCAGAACTGCTAATGCCACCACCCACAAGACGACCTGCCAAAGCGGCACAATCCGCTGTTGCACCATCATGTAAGCGGCCAGGCTGGAGATCAGAGGTGAGGTCATGTACCCGGCCGCGGTAGCCACCGATTGCATGGCATTGTTCTCCAGGACTGTCAACTCCTGGGCCAGCCCCAGCCGTGACAGGATGCGGAAGGCGGCGAACGCCAGGATCACCGAGGTGATGCCGACTCCGAGCGTCCAGCCGGTCTTTGCACCCACGTACAAATTGGTCAAAGAAAGCAGCCCGCCGAGCAGCATACCGGTCAGGGCTGCACGCACGGTGAGTTGGGGCATGTCGCCGCGAAACACGTTCTCCAACCACCAGCGATCTTTCTGTTCCAGTGTCCAGATGCGAATCTGCTCCTCGTTGAGTTCATGAATGGGCATAGTCGCCTCCAGCTTAGATTCTGTTCAGGAAGCCCGCAGGCTCTCCGTCGGGAGACCATTCGAACAAACCCTCGAGAATGTTAGCGTCTCGAAACCTGGTTCCTGACGAGCGGAAACACCGTATGGCCGGCGAGGATCCATCTTCAGGTAAAAAGCTCCCGCTGAGGCGGATGGACTCCATTGGAGGGCAACGTCCGGCCCAGGTGAGCATAGGCTTTCGGCGTGGCAACTCGGCCACGGGGCGTGCGGATGATGAATTGGGCACGCAGCAGGTAGGGTTCGACCTCATCGGCGAGGGTATCTTGGGCAAGGTTGAGCGTGGCGCTCAGGGCTTCGATGCCTACCGGGCCGCCCCCAAACACCTCCACCAGAACTTCCAGGTAACGCCGATCCTGGCGGTCGAGCCCGGCCTCGTCGATCTCCGCCATTTGCAGCGCGGCACGAGCGACGTCCAAAGTGATCGCGCCTTCATGTTCGCTGGCGGCGTAATGGCGCGCCCACCAGAGCCGGGCGTTAGCCAAGCGGGGCGTACCCCGACTGCGCTTGGCCAGTTCCCAGGCTGCTTCTTTCTCAATGGGAGTCTTCAGTTTGCGGGCGTTGATGAGCACGATCTCGGCTAATTCCTCCACGCTATAAAACTCCAGGTGTTCGTGCATCTTAAAGCGGTCTCGCAGTGGGCCGCTGAGCATTCCGCTGCGCGTGGTTGCACCGACCAGAGTGAATCGTTTTAACGGTAACGACACGGTGCGGGCGTGGAGGCCCTCGCCCAACACCAGATCCACCCGGAAATCTTCCATAGCCGTGTATAAGAACTCTTCGACCACGCGCGGCAGGCGATGGATCTCGTCTATGAACAGAATCGAACCTTCCTGGGCATTAGTGAGATAAGGCATGAGGTCGGCAGGCTTGGTCAGTGCCGGCCCGGAGGTCATCTGAATGGTCGTTTCCAACTCCTGAGGAAGAACTGTGGCGAAAGTGGTTTTGCCCAGCCCGGGGGGGCCGTCAAACAGAATGTGAGAAAGTGGCTCCCCCAATTTCTTGCAGGCATTGATGGCAATACGCAGGCGCTCGACGACCGCTTTCTGCCCAATGACTTCCGAGAGACGCTTCGGTCGCAGCGCCTCGTCCCGCGCACGTGTTTCCGCGTCCGGTGTGTTCCTCAACAGCGGTTCCCGCGGCATGGCCTGATCTCCGTGTCGCGTTATTGTACCCAAATTCGCCCAGGAGCGGTGAGAGCAGTTTCCCTTGGTCCCCTAACGCCTTCCTTGCTGATTTCTCTCGGCATAATGCATCAGGCCAACTCTTCATACTTTCAACAGACGTCAGTTGCTTCTCACGTCTCACCAGAGTGAACCAGAGAAAAACCGAGACCATTGGCTGCTCTGTCGGTTACGGATCAGGAGCAATGGGCAATCGGATTAACTTGATGAACAGCTTTCCAACTCTTTTCATGTCGGCCGACTCAGTGCGTGCCATCGGGATTTGGATTACTCGCCCTGCTCCAGTGCTGCATGGAAGCTCAGCTTCGTGCTCTCGAGGTAATTTGGCATCTGACGTGTTCCTGGTCGGATAGCCCTGGATTCGCGACGCGGGGTCCCTGTCTAGCAGTCGGCGCGGCAAACCGCCAAAGTAGCTTATTTCGTGCAATGGGGGAGAAAAATCGGAAAGGCGCCGACCTCGCTAAACCGTCGGGGACATTAGTGTGACGCAGCCTGTTGTCGGACACAACCTGGTGCCGCACGGAAGCCGGTGGCGTAAAAAATTCCTGATTCCGAGGCTTGCGTTCCGATTGCACGATGTTCCAGAGTCTGACTAGCCACGAACAACCTGTTGAGCATAGACACGGTTAGCGGCAGCCAGACTGGCCCCTTCTGGAATCTTCAGCCCTTGCAGAATCAAAGATTGTTCCAGCGCCGCCAGAAACAACAGAACATTATTCGCGCGGCAGGAATATCCCATCAGGCCGATCCGCCAGACCTTACCCTTGAAGTCGCCCAGTCCGCCCCCGATTTCGATGCCGAAGCGATCCAGGAGCGTGCGGCGGGTAGTGACGTCGTCCGCGCCGGGCGGAATCCAGACTGCGTTCAGCTGGGGGAGTTGATAACCTTCCACAGCAGCATAGCGGATACCGAGAGCTGCCAGCCCCGCCTTCAGAGCGCTATGATGCAGGCGATGTCGGGCAAACCGTTGTTCGAGGCCTTCTTCCTGAACCAGTCGCAAAGCCTCCCGCAAGGCGTAAATCATGGTAATCGGAGCGGTGTGATGATAGAAACGTTCCTGGCCCCAATACCGCTGCACCATGGTTACATCGAGGTACCAACTCTGCACTTTAGTCTTGCGGCGCTGAATGGCTTCGACGGCCCGCGGACTGAAGGTCACCGGCGCTAAGCCCGGCGGCGCGCTCAAGCACTTCTGCGTCCCGGAATAAACCGCATCGGCTTGCCAATGGTCCACCTCTACCGGGATTCCGCCCAGGGAAGTTACCGTGTCCACAAGCAAGAGCGTGTCGTACTCATGGCAGAGTGCGCCCAAACCGTCCATGGGCTGGCAGGCCCCGGTGGAAGTTTCCGCGTGGACGATGCCCAAGACTTTAGGGCGGACTTTCTTAAGAGTTTCCCGAATCAGGTCCAGAGGAAATATGTCGCCCCAGGGCCGCTCTAATACCGTGACCTCGGCCCCGGCACGCTGGGCCACATCCAGCATACGTTGCCCGAATACGCCATTCACACAGACCACCATGCGGTCGCCGGGCTCGACAAGGTTAACTACGCAGGTCTCCATGCCTGCGCTCCCGGTGCCGGAAACCGCAAACGTCAGGGGGTTCTGCGTCTGGAAAACGTATCGCAGCAAGGCCTGGGTTTCGTTCATCAGGGCCAGAAACTCTGGGTCCAAATGGCCCACTAAAGGTGTGGCCATAGCGCGGAGCACCCGCGGGTGCACGTCACTGGGCCCTGGACCCATCAGAATTCGTGGTGAGGGATTCAGTTCTCCCAAGACCTGATTCATGGCGAGTTCCTTGGTCAGTGTTTCTTTGTGGCAGTTCGGCTCAGGTGACATCGTACCACGTGACGCAGCCGATGACATTAGCTATAGCGGAGGTTTTTTCCATCGTTGGAAAGAGGAACGCACTTTGAGTTGGTTTAAGGTGCGCGCGGATCCTCGGCAACCGTGCTGGTTCCAGGAGGATATGTATCAATTCCATGGCGTTTCCATAGCCCCGAGCGGTAATATTGTGGGGAGAAACGGCGGCCCAAGGCGGTTGCAGGATCTCAGCAAACTGACAGAGCATGAGCCCGTTCCTGAACCAAACGACTGAACTCCTTGAACTCGGCCGTGCCCGCCCGCTGCAATAATTCAAAACCAACCGATTCGACGCTGCTGAGGATGGCCCCGGCGGTACGCATACGCTCAAGGGCAACTCGATGGTCCAATTCAAAACGAGCAGCTACCGCGTCTACAGGCACGTGCACCTGAAAACCGTGGGCCAACAGGTCGAGCACAGTCTGCAGCACACAAACATGCGTTTCGATCCCAACCACCACAATCTGACGGCGTTGAGCATCGCGAAACTGGGCCACCACCTCGGGCACGCCGCAGCAGCTGAAGTCAAGTTTCTCCTTTCGTGGTGGCAACAGAGGCACCAATTCGCCCGTGGTGGGACCAAGTCCTTTGGGATACTGTTCCGTAGCCTGTACCGGCAATTGCACTAATCGAGCAACTTCCAGCATGAAGCGGATATTAAGAATCAACGAGGCTGTCTGCGGAATCAACGGCAGCAGCTTTTCCTGGACATCTACCACTAAGACAGCTGCCTGCTTGCGGTCGAGTAAGGTCGGATGACGCATGTTCGGTTCCGCGGTGAAGGGGCAAAGCCAGTTTGTGAAATCTCCCAGTGATTCCAGCGGACAATTCGGGCAGAATGGCGAAAGCGTTTGACGAATCGTCGTTTTGCGCGCCTTAGACGTGATTCGAGAGGATCGGTTCGGGGTGCCTCCGTCCGAGTACAAGGAGCCTTTCCTGGGCAGCAGCTGTTTCTGCGGACACGACTAAGGCTTTTGCACAAGTTCGAGCCAGCGGGCCAATTCGCTTAGTTGAGCACGAAAGTCGGCTAATTCCGATGATGCCGGCGGAATACCAGCAAAACGATAACGGTAATATGCTTCGGTCATACGTACCGGCAGATTGCATAAGGCTGAGGAGGGACATCCATGGGCTTGGAGCCAATTCTGGGCTGCTTGGGCATACTCCAGCAAAGATTGGTGCGTCGGTCGCGCCGGCAGAATACGGCTCAGCCATTGAACCAATGTTCGCTCCCACTCGGTTGTAGGCACCAAAGTATCGGAGCGTTGGAAACGGGCATCGCGGCGTGCACGCAAACGCTGCCAAACGATGAAGGCAATCACGGCTAGGGCCAAGGCTCCCGCCGCCCGCCCTAGTGCCAGCAGCAACTCCTGGCTCTCTAAATCTGCCAGGTGCCATTTTTCCAGCAGGTTGTTTATAGTAGCGAAGGAGCGAAAACCCTGCCCGGTGGCCCCATCCAGCATGATGATCTCCCACAGGAAGCGAAGGTCATCCATTAACATACGCCACCACGAAGCCTGACGAATTGGCAGAACAGACAGTGCCGTGGAGGGTGTCGGCTCAAAAGTAAGCCAACGGCCTTGTGAGATACGGCCATCCAGACCGCGAGGCCCGATGAAGGCTTCGACCCAAGCATGCGCATGGTAGGCGCGAATCTCATGCGTGCGCCAATTCGGATTCCATTCCCCGCCGCGAAAGCCGATGACAATCCGGGCGGGAATCTGTTGAGCCCGTAACAGCAAAGCCAACGCGGAGGCGTAATGTTGACACCAGCCCGCTTTCTTGCCATCGGGAGTCACCGGTTCCAGCAGGAACTCTTCTGTGGGATCCAGGTCATGTCGCAGTCGGGACCGACTCAGAGCGTAAACGAACTCCGTCGGATTATTCGCCAAGTAGCCTTCCAACACCTTGACTTTGCTCAAGACCTGATCAGCATCTTCGCCCGGAACAGGCCGGGGCGGTAAACGGTGACGTTGCAGGATTTGCATGGAAAGTTTTTCCAGACGGCCGCTGTTACGCAAGGAGCGCGGGAGTTGGTCTAACGGTTCGTAAGCCAGGTCGCGCGTCGGTGCGGTAGAGAACCATGGCTGGGCGAATGATGGAAGCCGCAGCAGATCTGAAGTGCGCGGCTGGGGTAGAGGCCCTTCAGGCGAGGTGGCGCTGCGGTCATAGAGCTGTTCATACCGAAGGATACGCGCGGAGCCTGCCAGGGCCACCCAGACGGCCGGTTCTCGCTGAACCACGCCGACACCCATCAATTCCGTATCTGCATGAAACCAATGGGCCCATCGTGGCTTGGCGAGCGCTGGATGAGGCTCAGCCAGGGGCAACGGATAAGCACTGCTGAAGCGCCATTGCTCCAGGCCCGGTACGTCCAAGCCCACCGCTGCAGGCAGTTTGGTCAAATCCGCATGAAACTGTAACCGATAACTACCAGCGCTGTTGGTCGAAATGGGATACCGGTAGGGAACGTATGTCAGATCATCCTGCGCACCCGGGCGCCATTTGCCCAGGCTGTAGCTGCTGCAGGTCAGCACGCGTAACCGCAGGTCTTCTCCCAGCCAGACTTTGTTGCCCGCAGAGTCCCAGGCATCCATGCGGACGACCAGTTCATCACTGAGCCGCAATGTATCGCCCACTGTCAGATCAATTCCCCCCGAGATCCCGCTGAGACTTTGCGACAGCGTGCCGACCCGCAACCAGGAAGTATCCGAGGAACTGCCCAAACGCGGAATCGTCAGAAACAAGATTAGCGCCAGGACTAATCCCAGACTGCACCACCACAGTCCCGAACCTACCGCGAGGCGCCAAAGCCAGAAGCGTCTTGGGGTGATTGGTGCGGTCTGGCCAGGGTCGCCACTGGCCGACTCCCGATACATTTGCAACACAATGACCGCCCAAACACCGCTCGCCAGGTAAAGCAGTAATAGGAACGGGAACCAGCGGTAACCCAAGTCCTCCGGCCGCGTCACCAGCGTGGCACAGGCCAGTACTACTTGCACCAGGGCCAGAGCGTGCATCATCCAGTAATCGCCGGCGCTGCGCGGCCTGAGCCACTTGGCCAACAGCAACAGTGCCAAGAGTGTCCCGCCGCGAATAAAACCGACCCGCAACCCTTCGTCGCCCGACAACCGGCCTCCAGAGTGCTGGGAAGAAAACTCCCAGTTGATCCAGATCAGCCACGCAATGATCAGCCCCAATCCCAATAGGTTGGCAGCCAGCGCACTGAGGTTCCACCGGCCCGGATAGGCCATTACCATCGTCAGGGCCACACACAACATCGGATATAACCATATCGGAGCCGTAGTGTCCACCACGGCCAAGCACGTTAACGCCAAGGTAAAGGTAAGCCAATGGCTGATGGAAAACATCCAGTTACGCTGCATCTTCTCTGTGGAGCCTCACCGCTTTGCCCTGCGATGCTTTTACTTCTACCTGAGGGCACTGGCGTCCGCGTCATTAGCAATAAGGAGCTAAGCTCCAAGCCCCCTGCCGCGGCGCGTCTTCGCAGGGATATCGTTCCAGTTTATCCTATGCCGAATGGCTAGCTGCGCCTTGAGTCTTCGGAGGACTGTACCAAGTCAGGGCGCTGATGTCCTGGCCGCTGATGATCAGCGCTACGGTGGAGAGGATATCCGATGCCACCTGAGAGCTTGATCTCGAGGTGATCCAGATGACGGGCAGCCGCAACAGCTCACTCGGCATCTGCTCTGTCCAACGCAGGGCAGGCCCCTCGCTGTACCCCTGCACCAGGGCCAGACTTTCCAGCAATGACCCGATCTGCGACGTCCCCGTCTGAGCAGTGGCGATGTTCAGTTGGCCATCGAAAACAACCAGCCCGACTTGACGACCTGGATCGCGATTAAAAGCCACCAGCAAACTGGCAGCTAAACTGACAGCGGCTTCCAATGGGCCGTACAGTTGTGCTGACTTCTTGGCCGGTTCCTGAGAAACAGGACGCCAGGCGTCCAACACGACCAAAACTTGTTCCGTTGCAGGGGGTTCCATTTCCCTCACCAGTAGCTTGCCCACACGCGCTGAACTCCGCCAATGCACGTAGCGGGGACTGTCTCCGCTGCGATACTCGCGCAACCCATGAAACTCAAATTCTGCTCCTGGCCACGGACGATGCCACGGTCGAACTCCCGCTAATCTCTGCGACTGCACCTGAAGCATCCAGTCCAGGTGAGCCAAGTTGACCTGGCCCAGCGCGGGATAGACAATCCGCTCTTCCTTTTGTGGCACAATTAGCTCACGCCGAAGCAGTCCCAACGGAAATCCCGTACCGACACGAACCTCTTTCCACTGATGACAGCCCCGTTTCCCCAAGACTATCGCCTGCCGTAACACCCGCTTTTCTCTTCGCCGCAATAAGGGAATATACCATCGCAGCTGGCCCTCATCGCATCGGTCTTCTAATCGTAAGGCTAGTTGTCGGCCGTTGGGGTTCTCCAGCTCCACCTCCACGAAACAGGGGGTGCCGGCAAAGATGGTCGCCGGTAAGCGCCTTATCACTCGCAAGTAACGCAACCCCCGACGCCAACAGACGATATAGATCCCCTGAAGCACTAACAATCCAAACAAGAAAAACGCTAAGAATGCTAACAGTCCGATGTTACGATACCAACCTTGCGTCAACAGTACCGCAGCAAGCAGGAACCAGAACATTCCCTCCCAAGTCGGCCTGATTCGACTGCGAGCGGACAGCTGTCTTTCCACAGGTGAGCTTCCCTTCACTTCATCTCATTTCAGCTAAGGTCACTCGGCAGTTCTCTTTCTTTTTGCGGGCACCGCAGTGAAAAGTTCCGCGGCCCCAGACGAAATTCAGGTAACACATTATCAAAATGCAGTTCTCGTTGGTCCTCCAGAATGCACACCGATGTTGCACTGGTATATCCATCAACCGGCTGTACCAGCGGTGCACGTTCCCCATACCCGCCGCACGCCTCAACGGAAACGGTCATCCTCCTTTGGTACCAAGTTCTCCCTTGTCTCGCTTGGGTTAATCACTTCCACTTTGGGCAAAGACATGTAGCAGAAAGCCCTGGAATTCGATTCTCCACAGGGTTGCCCGTAGTAATCATTGCCATGGCTAGCTAGTTGTGGGCAATATCCCGCTACCACGTTCCACTTCCCCATTTTCGTTGCCACTGCGATTTGACATTTACTGGATCGCCGTCTCTATACATAGTCTTATAGTGGCGCTCGAACTGCGGGCATCCGTCGGTTCTGCCTCACGGAGTGTTCTCTAAGCTCAACAGAGATGCGGTAGGATGTCAAACAGGCACAGGGGTGGCCTCCAGGATTTCAGCCATAATGCGCTCGCTGCTTTGCATCTGGCCATTGTAGCGATAGCCGACGGGGAAAATGCGGTGAGCAAGCACAGGGATTGCCAGGCGTTTGATGTCATCGGGCACGACAAAATCACGACCTTCACAGTAAGCTAACGCCTGGGCACAGCGATACAGAATCAGCGCCCCGCGAATACTCACTCCTAACTGCACATCATCCCGTTGCCGCGTTGCTGACACAATGTCCAACAAATAATCGTATAAACAGTCGTCCATCCGCACCTGGCGTACCTCGGCTTGCATGGCGAGAATATCGTCGCGGGTGACTACCGGTTGCAGCGTGTCCACAGGTTCGCCTGACCGGTGCTGCACCAGCACCGACCTTTCAACTTGCCGATCCGGGTAACCTAACCGCAGGCGTAACGCGAAGCGATCCAGTTGATTTTCTGGTAAGGGATAAGTGCCCTGGTATTCATAAGGATTCTGGGTGGCCACTACCAAAAAAGGCGCTTGCAGCGGATACGTGACGCCATCCACCGACACCTGCCGATCACTCATTGCTTCCAGTAAGGCACTTTGCGTTCGCGGTGTGGCACGGTTGATTTCGTCCGCCAGGACGATGTTCGCAAAGATCGGCCCGGGCTTGAACACAAATTCGTTGCTCGGCGGGTGAAAGATGCTGGTCCCAATGACATCGCTTGGCAGCAAATCCGGCGTGAACTGAATGCGGTGGAAGATGCCATCAATGCTGCGAGCCAGTGCTTTCGCTAACAAGGTCTTGCCAACGCCAGGGACATCTTCAATGAGAACGTGCCCTTCAGACAAGAGGGCGACCACGGCCAGACGCACTACTTCGGGTTTGCCCAGCAGTACACTGTTTACGTTGTGTTCCAGCAAACGCAATCGTTCTCGCCAATGGTTCATGGGATTCGGTCGTTTGTTGCAGCACTTTCACTCCAGGAAAGCAGCGGGGTCTTCTCAAAAGCACTCAGCATTGGCATTGTACCGCGGTTCTCAGCTCATTTGCCAGCGCGAATAACAATTTTGCCAAACATCCGGCGCTGCTCCATGTGTTCCTGAGCCTGGCGAGCCTGGTCCAGGGGAAAGACTGAGTCAATGACTGGTCGCAATTCGCGCCGCTCCACCAGCTTCAAGACGGTGAGCAAATCATGACGGCTCCCCATGTAGGCGCCGGTGACCACCAGCTGTTGGGTAAAGAAGAAACGCAAATCCAGTTCGACTTTCGGCCCGGTAGTGGCTCCGCAGGTAACCAGACGACCGTTCCGCGCGAGCGACTTGAGCGCCGCCTGCCACATCGCTTGTCCCACGTGCTCGACCACGACATCCACACCGCGCCCCTGAGTGATCTTGCGCACCTCTGAGGCGATGTCGTGTTGGGTGTAATCCAATACGTAATCAGCCCCCAGTTCTTCCGCGCGGCGACATTTCTCCTTTCCACCCGCCACCGCCAGGACGCGCGCCCCGACGAACTTGGCAATCTGGATTGCCGCCACCCCGACGCCACTCGACGCTCCCATGACCAGAACATCCTCCCCGGCTTGCAAGTTGGCCCGTCGCAGCAGCATGTTCCATGCGGTCAGGAACGTCAGCGGTACCGCCGACCACTCCTCAAAAGACCACGCTTCGCTTATGGGAATGACATCACACGCACGGGCCTTACTGAACTCGGCAAAGCCACCCTGCGTCTGGTAGCCGTGAATGCGGTAGTCCGCATCCAGGTGGTCCAGACCGGCCGTCGTCCACTCGCTGATCGTTCGGGGCAACAAACCGGGAGCAATCAGGACACGTTGGCCGATAGTTAAACCCGTTACCTTCGGTCCCGTAGCAGCCACAATGCCTGTAACCTCGCAACCGCCGATGTGCGGCATCGGACTAACCCCCGGCAGGCCACGACGTACCCAGAGATCCAGATGATTAAGTGCACAGGCGCGCACCTCTACCAGGACTTCGTCCTCCTCCAGCGTTGGCATAGGCACGTCCCGCACCTCCAGGACCTCCGGCCCGCCGTGTTGCTCGAAGATTACCGCTTTCATCGCCAGATTCCTCGTGTGGACCAATCATGACTGGATAAACCCATCTTCCAGTGTGATTTATCTTAGACCCTGAAGCCGATCCTGGGAATGAACTGTCCCTCGTTTTTCACCTAAGCCGCTCTGTGAATTTCTGACTAGTGGGCGGCAGTACAGATTTCCGCCGTCATTGCACTTGAAGATCAGTGTCCATTTTCGCTGAGTCGGCGCGCTAATTCGCAGGCGGCCTCCCAGGTATCCCAACCGTTTTGTCTGGCTTCCTCCAGCACTCGCGCGACTAAATCTTTTTTTTCGGCAAAACGTTCCGCTAATATTTCCTGCGCCAGGAGCAATAACCGTCGCGCATAATATTCCTGAAGACGGCGTCGCCGCGGACTCTGCATCAGCCGGGACACGAGATCACTAAGTCCCAGGTTCTTAGCCGCACTGACTACGGTGACAGGCTTAGGAGGGAACCCCGGGAGATTCAGCGTCTGCTGTAATTGAGCGGCTGTACGTGCGGCGCCTGGTAAATCCCCTTTACTAACGACCACTAAGTCGGCTATCTCCAGCAACCCGGCTTTTTCCCATTGAATTTCGTCCCCACTTTCCGGCGGAATCAGTAATACCAGGAAGTCCACCAAATCACCAATAGCGACGTCGGCCTGACCGACACCTACGGTTTCGATGACGACCCAATCAAAGCCGAATTTTTCTAATAAGGCAATTCGGACATCTAAGTTTTCAGCAATCCCCTGTCGTCCCGGAGGTGTGGCCAGGCTGCGGATATAGATGCCTTGTTCGTCCACAGGTACCGGCATACGAATGCGGTCGCCTAAGAGTGCACCTCCCGTGAGAGGGCTTCGCGGATCGCAAGCCAGTACCGCCACGGTACGTCCCTGTTGTCGTAGCAGTGGCAGCAGTTTGCCGATCAGAGTGCTCTTACCAGCTCCCGGACTGCCGGTAACCGCGACGGTAAGACTCGTCTGCTCCGGGAATGCGTGGGCCAGACATTTATAGATGGTCCGTCTGTAGGCTGCCTGGTCCACCAGAGTCAATAGACGGGCCAACGCGCGCCGCTCACCTTGTTGATAGGCAGCCCAAAGAGATTTCAGGACTAAATCTAAGTCCTGGGCAGATTCACCTGCTTGCATGACTATCCACATCCTGGAAATAGCGAACGATGTCGGACAGAGAGGAACCCGGGCCGAAAACTTTCGCCACACCACAGGCTAACAAAGCCGCTACGTCTTCCTCAGGAATTGTTCCACCCACAACGACGCGCACATGATGGAGACCTTGCTGACGCAACAGTTCTACTACTTTGGGGACTAAGATCAGATGAGCACCGCTCAGGAGACTGATGCCGAGCCAATCCGCGTCTTCCTCGGCAACGACCCGCACCACTGCCTCCGGACTGAGCCACAGGCCCGGATAAATGACCTCGAAGCCGGCATCGCGCAAGGCGCGCGCTACCACCTTGATGCCGCGATCATGGCCATCTAAGCCGACTTTCGCTAACACAATTCGCCGCGTGCGTGCTGCCATAGCGAGCTCAGTCTCTCGCGGTTACCACGAGGGAGGACGTTCATAGCGACCGAAAACATCGGCCAGCGCCTGCATGGCTTCGCCGACGCTTATGCGGGCCCGTGCCGCTTCTATCAGAACGGGGACCAGGTTTTCGCCGCGCTCAGCTGTCTGACGAATTGCCTTCAGATGCCGCGCTACTTCCTCCGCGGAGCGACAGGCCTTGATCCGGCGCAGCCGTTCAACCTGCTCACGCTCCACCGCCGGGTCCAAGCGGAGGATCTCCAATTTAGTCTCTTCAGGTTCGACAAACGCGTTGACTCCGACTATGATCTTGTGCCGCAATTCTACTTCCCGCTGATAGGCGTAGGCAGCGTCAGCAATTTCACGGCGGAAAAAGCCGTTCTCTATACCGGCGATTACACCCCCCATCTCTTCAATGCGTCGAAAATAATTTTCGGCCTCGTACTGCATCTGTCGTGTTAAGGCTTCGACATAATAACTGCCTCCTAACGGGTCCACCGTGTTAGTGACCCCTGTTTCATAGGCAAGAACCTGCTGGGTTCTCAAGGCCAGGGTTGCGGTGTGTTCGGTGGGCAGGGAAAGGGTTTCATCGAGACTGTTGGTATGCAGCGATTGACAGCCCCCTAAGACCGCAGCGAGTGCCTGATAGGCGACGCGGATCAGGTTGACTTCCGGCTGCTGGGCCTGGAGTGAGCAGCCTGCGGTTTGGGCATGGAACCGTAACTTCCAGGAGTTAGGGTTTCTGGCGCCGTAGCGCTCGCGCATCGCCTTGGCCCATAAGACCCGCGCCGCTCGATACTTCGCTACTTCCTCGAAAATATCGTTATGGGCATTGAAGAAAAAACTTAGTCGTGGAGCAAAGGCATCTATATCTAAGCCGCGTTCTAAGCATCGGCCCACATAGTGAAAGGCGTCTGCCAAGGTGAAGGCCAGCTCCTGTACGGCAGTAGCTCCTGCCTCGCGGATGTGATACCCGCTGATCGAAACTGTGTTCCACTGCGGCACGTGTTCGGTGCAGAATTCGATGAGGTCCACCACCAGACGAACCGAAGGCTCCGGCGGAAAGACAAACTCATTCTGAGCATGAAATTCCTTCAGGATATCGTTTTGGATGGTGCCCCGAAGTTTTTTCCAGTCGAAACTGCGCTCGCGGGCGTGCGCCAGGAAGAAGGCAAAAATCACGATAGCTGGCGCATTAATCGTCATGGAAATGGAAACCTGATGCAAATCTATGTCGGCATATAAGTCGCTGATGTCGTCTAAGGTGTCTACCGCGACCCCCAGTCGGCCAACCTCTCCAGCGGCCCGGGGATCATCGCTGTCCAGCCCCATGAGGGTGGGAAGGTCGAAAGCCGTGCTTAGTCCGGTTTGCCCCTTGGCCAGCAGGAAGTGGAAACGCTGATTAGTCTGCCGAGCATTCCCGAACCCGGCAAATTGCCGCATCGTCCAGAGCCGACCGCGATACATAGAGGCATGAATGCCCCGTGTATAGGGGTATTGTCCCGGATAGCCGAGTTCGGTGTCGTAATCGAAGCCGGGCAGAGCTTCGGGAGTATAGAGGGGAGCTACTTCCCGGCCACTTACTGTGGTCGGAGGTTCAGGTCGGCTCGGACTATGGCGCAATTCCTCCTCATAAGCTAAACGCGCAGCATCTAAAGTAGCAGGGGGCATGGTAATCCCTCGCTCTGGCTACCTGGCCAGCATCCTGTTGCGAACTTCAGCAAGACTATATAAGTCCACACCAAAGTGATACTGGCGGCAGCCGGTTGAGGCTCGGAACTGGTGTTGGGGCACTGTGCTTGTTGCAAGGAGTAATAGAGCGTGCCTCACTGAGAAGCCCTGATAAGTCCTCAGTCTGAGAAGACAATTATGATTGTCGCATAAAGCGATAGCGATAGAGAGGTCCTCCCAGCGTCCGTCAGGAAATAGCCTCCAGGAGCATAGCGACCGCATTGCCACCTCCTAAGCATAGGGCCGCTATGCCCGTGCGAAGCTGGCGCTGTTTGAGAGCATAGAGGAGTGTTGTAAGCACGCGAGCCCCGGAAGCGCCAATGGGATGGCCTAGAGCCAGGGCCCCCCCGTGAACGTTGACCTTGTCCGCAGGCAACTCTAATTCGCGTAAACATGCGATCATTTGCGCAGCGAAGGCTTCGTTGATTTCGATAAGGTCTATATTCCGCAAAGCAAAGCCCGCCTGATCGCAAACGGCGCGAATGGCAGAAACCGGAGCAATGAATAAGTCCTTGGGTGCCACGCCGGAAGTAGCATAAGCAAGGATGCGGGCTAAAGGTCGAACACGAAGACGCTCAGCGACCCGAGAGTCTGCGACCAGGAGGGCAGCGGCTCCGTCACTCAGCATCGAGGAGTTGCCGGCTGTGACCGTGCCTTGCGGATGAAACGCGGGGGGTAATTTCGCCAAAGCCTCCAAGCTGGTATCGGGTCGGAATCCTTCATCCTGCGCGACGGTGCGGGTCTGACCTTGAGCAGTGAAGGTTAACGGGACTGTTTCCGCGCGAAAGTAGCCTTGTTGCCAGGCATGAGTGGCACGGCGATGACTTTCCAGGGCATAAGCGTCTTGTTGGGCGCGGGTAATGCCATACTTCGAGGCGATATACTCGGCCGCTTCGCCCATGTGCCAGTTCTCCCAGGCGCAGCAAAGACCGTCTCGGAGCAAGGCGTCGTGAACTTGCTGATGGCCATAACGCCAATGTTGGCGAACCCCCTGGAGCAAGAATGGCGCCTGGCTCATACTTTCCATGCCCCCGGCGAGGACCACCTGGGCGTCCCCGGCGCGGATGGCCTGCGCGGCAAGCATCACTGCCTTCAGTCCGGAGCCACACACCTTGTTCACAGTGAACGCGGATACCGCGGGCGGCAAACCGCTACGCAAGGCCACCTGACGCGCAGGGTTTTGCCCTTGCCCGGCCTGAAGAACTTGGCCGAATATGACTTCGTCAATCTGCGCGGCAGGAAGCTGAGCGCGCCGAAGGACTTCACGAGTGGCGTAGGTAGCCAGCTCCACAGCAGCCAGACTGCTCAACGCACCCAGGAACTTGCCAATGGGCGTGCGCACCGCCGCTATGATGACTGGTTGCACCATCCCGGCCTCCCCCAAGGTACCGTTCTAGTTAAATCTATGCGGAACTTCCGCCCGGTGTGGGGTAAGCGATTGTTTTTTCGTGAAGGATAGGGACAATCAGCGGCTTAAATCGGGAGGGGCATGGGCGAAGTCATTGGCGATTCGCTCGACCTGGATCGTGTCCAGCGGAGTGCGGACATAGGTCGCCAGCAACCGCGTTCGTAAGACCACGCCTTTTTCCAGGTCGTCATGAAAAAGCCCGAAGCGAATCAGACCGTCCTGGACATGCAGCTCGTGCACGTCGTAGCGCGGTGCGAGTTCAAGATAAGCCCAATCGGGAGCCAATGCTGGGTGGAGCAAGGCGGCCCGTACGTCAGGATGCAACTCTGGTGATGCATGTTGATGACATTGACTCAGGTAGCTTTGTGTGTAACAGGTCAAGGATTCCAGGCGGGAAGGCGTCAAAAGTGAGATTTCGAGCCAGAATCGGTGCAGTTCAAGAATCCACCGTGCATGAATCTCGATAGGACGTTGCGGCGTGGCCTGCCAACTGGCCGTGATGCGATCACCCTGAATGAAAACGTCGGCCGGTGAATCGTGGCTCAGGTTCCAGGACCGAGAGAGCGAAGTAAATTCGGCCAAACCGAGCATACTGGGAATCTCCCAACCCGATGAAGAAAGACGGAAGCGCGTCAGTCCGCGAACCGGGTGCCAGACCAACTCCCACCACGGGCTGTGCACGCGGTAACTGTTCTCGTGGGTGGGCGACCAGATGAGGTCTGCGGAATTCGGCATAATTATCTTTGCGCAAGGCGTTTCTTGGAGTATTCAGCCTTCAAAGGACAGCGTATGCACGAAGTAGGACGTCCTGTGTGCAGCAGAATAGTTATAGGCAGCACCACTGCGCTCAGGCGTGGGTTCGTCTGGGAGTCCTTTGTTTTTCTCCGCAGGATGATTTTTTCTGGCTTGTTGAAGGTGCACGAGCTATCATTACCATGAATGAGAGAAATACGGTGCCGACGACGAAGGCAGCTAACTTTTGAGCCGGGAAGTGGGAGGTCCCCCGACTGGAAAAGTCGGGTCATTTCTCAGCGCAAATCCGGGGAGGTAGGGAGCGTAATATCTTAACGGAAAGGGCAGGGCGTCGCCCGAACAACAAGGAGCCAGCTATGTTACGACAAATCGGGTTAGTGGGATGCCTGGTGCTGCCGGTGATGGTGCTGGGGCAGGGGAAGCCGAACGCCGTGGATAATTTTTTGGCTCGGCAACAAATCGAGGCCCAGCGCGTCGAAGCGGACATTCAGACGCTGCTGAGTCAGGCTGGAAAGGTTATGGCCAGCGATCCGGCGACGGCTATTAGTCTGATACAGGCGGCCCAGCGTATCCTTGAGCAGGATCGTGCTCTGGCCCCTGGTCGACGAACTGAGCTGCGAGGATTGGTAGCACAGCGACTACGAGAGGCAGAGAACCAACTGGGGCAAAGGGCATCGAAGCCGACGGCGCCGCCTCCGCCGGCCCAACTGAAGGGAAATCCCGCGGACAACCTGCCCTTGCGCCAGGAATTGGACACCATCCGCCGACTGATTGAACTGCGCGAATACTCGGCCGCGACAAAACTGCTGGCAGACCTGGAAAAACGATACCCCAACCATGAGCAGGTGCAGCAGCTGTCGGCGGTGTTGCGTCGGCAGACGGGCATGGCTGTGGAACTGCGTGAAATCCGTGACCTTCAGCGGGAGCGCGAAGTAGCCGCCTCGAAAGTCATGCGCGACTTGTTAGCCGCTTCCACGCCCATCACGGGCGATATCACCTATCCGCCGGCGGAACAATGGGCCCGGATCAACAAACGCGCCGAAAAATACCGCGATGGCATGGTGCCCCTGACGGAAAAAGAAAAGGCTATCCTCCGCTCCCTGAGCGAAACCATTGCCGAGCCGATCAACTGGGAAGGAGTGTCTCTGGAAAAGGTCCTCAAAGACCTGGAAAAACTCCTGGGCCAGCCCATTGTTGTGGACGAAAACGAACTGAAAGACGCCAACGTGGATCTGCAGATTCCCATCAGTGTACGTTTACCGAAAGGGGTTACCAAGCGAACGGTGTTGCGAACAGTGCTGGCGCGGGTTGGTCTGGAGTATGTAGTCAAGAACGAGGTGATCCAAGTGATGACACCAGCACGAGCCGCGCAGCAGTTGGTAACGCGCTATTATCCGATAGAGGACTTACTGGGGGTGAATGGCTGGTTCGGCGCTTTCTCTTTCACGCCTCTGGGGCAATGGCTGCAGGCACAAAACGAAGCGTTTCAGGTGGCGCAGCTGGTGCAGATCATCATGACCACAGTGGCGCCCGACAGTTGGCGGCAACCCGACGGTAGTGGTGGTCCAGGCACGATCGTGTACGATCCTGTTCGTAAGGTGCTCATCATCCGCAACCGCGCAGAGGTCATCAACGCCCTGGGCGGTGGCCTACGCCAGTATCCGTAACGCCTGAACAGGCAATGGCAGACCTTGAAGACGACTCTCTGAGGCCAGGAGCGGGCAATATTTCATGAGCCAGAAGTTGCCCTTGCCTTTTCCCAAGGCGGAGGATTGTCCACGTCATGAGATTTTTCCGGGGGTTTGGATAAGCACCTGGTGGGGTGAAAACGTCATGTGTTCGTTGGTAGAAATGAGGCCGGGCGCAGTAGTAGCACGGCATGAACATCCGCACGAGCAAATCGGCTTGGTACTCGCAGGTCGGGCATTATTCCGCATCGGGGAAGTTGAGAGCGAATTGACTGCGGGCGACCGTTATATCATTCCCAGTAACGTACCTCAT
Organism: Gemmatales bacterium; assembly: GCA_025056555.1. GTDB lineage: Bacteria > Planctomycetota > Planctomycetia > Gemmatales > HRBIN36 > HRBIN36. The sequence continues at coordinate 21,398 of JANWVZ010000015.1, forward strand.
GAGGTGATTGCCTCCGCAGAGGGACTTCGAGCACTGGATGTGTTTTGTCCGCCTCGGCGTGAATATCAATAAGCGGACAATCGGTGTTCAGGTAATGCGGTGGGACTCCGCAAAGTGTTGTGGGTCAAAATCACGAGCACAGTGTTGACTTAAGATGCCGAGAATTTCGGCATGCACTTGACCATTGCTGGCCAAAACGTCTGGGCGCAGAAAGGTGCGCTGGCCTGACCAATCGGTGAATTGACCGCCGGCTTCCTCCACGATGGGGACAATAGCAGCTACATCCCACGGATGGACGCCGTAATCAATCATGGCTTCCCCCGAACCTTGAGCGATGAGCGCGAAGCCGTAACAATCGCCGAAGCCGCGTTGACGTTGAGAACGCAAACACATTTGGACAAAGGCCTCGCGGCAGCCGCTGGCGAGGAACCAACTGGCCCCTGAATAAAAAAGCATGCCTTCGGCCAGCTGCTTCACCGCGGAAACCCGAATCGGTCGTTCGTTACGGAAGGCGCCATCACCACGCAAAGCTCGATAAACCAGCCCCAGGGCAGGAAAGACGACCACGCCGGCGATGGGTTCTCTGCGGTATTCCAATGCCACCAGCGTGCCCCATAATGGTATGCCCCGCACGAAATTGCGCGTGCCATCTATGGGATCGATAATCCATCGGTATCCACTGCTCCCCGGTTGCTGGCCAAACTCCTCGCCCCAGAACCCATCCTGCGGAAAGCGGGTTAGGAGTGCTTCCCGCAAGGCGATCTCCGCTTCCCGATCCGCCACGGTTACGGGGCTGAGGTTCGATTTCCATTCGACGGGCAAGTCCTCCCGGTCGTAATAGCGGAGGGCTAACCGCGCGGCGTGTTCTGCCGCCTGAACACCCGCCTCATAGCGCGTTCGCCATTCACTCTTCATAGTATTGCTCCGATTTGCCAAGATTATCCTATGCTTCGCGTTGTCTAGTTCCTGCTGCAGTCGCGATCCACCGAACAAATGCGTGCACTGGTATGACGGTGAATGGCAGGGGTAAAAGCGATTGCTTGGCTCAGATTGGCCGGTGGCAGAAGACGCCACCCTGCCGTGCTCTGTGCAACGGGACCTGTTCAGCCTGGGAACCGGCTATTTGCGAGCATGAGCGAAAACGTTCCACGCCAAGGACATAGCTGCGGCGGCCCGCCCGAAGTGCGCTAGTGTACACTTAATAGACAGTCCTGGCAAATGGCTCAGTCTGACGTCACGACCGTGCCGCTGGCCAGCACCGTCGTGGAAAGACCAATGCGGTCTTATTGCGAAAACGCCATACACTGAAGACTCTTCACCACATTCGTGTGCGATCGCTGCACACGGATGCAGATAAGACACCTTTCGGGCAACGTCTATCCCAAGGCGCTGGATGTGGAAAAATATGATTTTTCGTCGGCGGATCAGCGGAAATTTTACGGGGGAAGAAAAGTGCTGAGCGGACTGGCAGGATTGGTGCTGGATCACAGCTGGGTGGCGCTGAGTGTGGCTTTTGTCGCGGGGGCAATCGTCGGCAGTTTCCTGAATGTGTGCATCTATCGGCTGCCGACGGAGCTGAGTATCTTCTGGCCCCCTTCGCGCTGCGGTAGTTGCGGACAGTCCATTCGTTGGTACGACAACATTCCGCTCATAAGTTACTGGGTATTACGAGGGCGGTGTCGGCATTGCGGCACACGTTTTGCCATGCGCTATTTCTGGATTGAGCTGCTGACCGCCTTAGTGTTCAGCGTTGGCTTCTGGTGGGTGGTGCAGCGCGATGGTCATGGTTTCGTAACCCAGGGCGGCGCTTCATTATTCACCCGCGAGGAAGTCCAGGCCCTGGACGGCTTGGCCGCAGAACAGCGTCTGCGGGCCTTGCAGGAAAAGATAACCTTGCGCCTGATGGGGGTGTGGTTGTATGACATGGTATTGGTGAGCCTGCTCGTTGTAGCAACGTTCACCGACATAGACACGATGACGATTCCGCTGCGATGGACGGTTAGCGGAACAGTGCTGGGATGTCTGGCCGGAGCGTGGGTGGCCTGGCCCTGGCCGATGGCTGCGGAGTTGCCGAATCTTTCTCCCTGGGAAAGGCAACTGGTGCAATATGGCGGTATCGTAAACACAGGGACCATTATGCCCGTGCCTCTGGGGGCGCAGATGTGGCCGATATGGTTTCCCTTGCCGGATTGGCTGCCGCCTGGAAGCTGGTGGACAGGCTTGGCGAACGCAATAGCGGGTGCGGTATTTGGTACATTGCTGATGCGCCTGATTCGCGGGGTGTTCTCGTGGGCATTCCGCCGGGAAGCGCTTGGCTTAGGCGATGCCGACCTCATGATGCTCATTGGCGCGTTTCTCGGTTGGCAGGGAGTGCTGGTAACTTTGACGGCGGCAGTATTTCTCGCCCTAGGCTACGGCTTGTTCCTGCTGATCACCGCTCGCGGGCGGGAACTCCCCTTCGGTCCATTTCTGGCCGGGGGTGCACTGCTGACGCTTTGGGGAGCCGCGTGGCTAATGCGGCCTGCGCAAGCAATGTTTTTTGATCTGCCGTTGTTGTTGCTGCTGGCTGGGGCCTTCACGATACTGTCCGTGTTCCTGGGCATGGCTATACGGTTGATTACGCTCATCCTGTGGGCGCGGTAGCGAAACTGGTTCCCGAATACCAGGTACCGTAAGCGAAAAGTAATCCGCGTTGGGTCAGGTACCGAAAAACGTGCTTGGGTCCTGTGAATTCTTGAAGCGAATAACGACAAATCCATTTCGCTCATGGTTTCGTGAGTTATGCTTTGGAGAGATTCCCAGCTTGGATCATGAGCATCTGAGTCCATTATTTTTGAGAATGACATCATATCTAAGTCCTTATCCTTGAAGGGACAGAGAATGCGAGAGGGAGTTTGTGAACTGGTGTCCTGTGGCGGAGCGCCGTCGGCGCAAAGAAAGGGCTGGCGTCCGTATCTGGCCCGTTTTGATGAGATGAAGGCCACTCGGCAACTGCCAAGTCCGACCGGAGTGGCGATGGAAATTGTGCGGTTGACGCAGGATGAGGGCGTCTCCTGCGGCTCGCTGGCGCGGGTGCTGATGGCGGATCCGGTGTTGTCCGGAAAAGTGATCAAGTTTGCGAATTCGGCCCTGATGCAAACGGGACGTTCGGTAAACTCGGTGCAGGAAGCAGTGCTGCGCTTGGGGGTCGGAACGTTGCGGCGGATCGCGCTCAGTTTCTCCCTGGTTTCGGCATATCGGCAAGGGCGCTGTGAGGCCTTTGATTATCAGGCTTTCTGGTCGCGCTCTCTGGCTCAAGGTGTGGCTGCGCAGGAACTGGCGCGGCAGACGCGTTTGGTGCCGCCGGACGAAGCCTTTACCACCGGCCTGTTGGCTCACATCGGACAATTGGCCCTGGCCAGCGTATATCCCGACAAGTATGCCGAAGTGCTTCGCCAAGCGCAGGGAAAGCCCCTCGAGGGCTTGCTACTGCTGGAGCAGGAAGTATTCGCGGCTAATCATTGTGAACTGTCGGCAGCGATGTTCCTGGATTGGGGATTGCCTGCGGAGCAAGCGGTGGCGGTGGAGCGCTACGTCTTCGGAGAACCCGAAGATGCCTATGAAGGCACAAAGCGATTGGTACGCCTGTTGCGAGTAGCCCACCTTGTCGCCGATTTATGCCTGACGGACAGCCAGCGCCGTGCCGCGGTGGCTCAACAATTGTTAGCCCGAGCGGAGCCCTTACCATTGGCACCGCTGCAACTGGCCGAACTGTTTGATCGGTCTGCCGCAGAATGGCAGAGTTGGGGACGCATCCTCGATATTCGCACGCACTCGGTCGGTTCCATCCGCGATTTGGTACAGCAGCAACAAGCTGTATCCTCGGTGGCGACTAATCCCGCGGAAGGTGTGTCATCCGATGCGGCTGGGCCGAAGTGGCGAGCCCTGGTGGTGTTTGCAGACCTGCCGCCGGGACCCGTACTCAGCGAAACATTGCAGCAGGCCGGTTACGAAGTCTTGCGCGCCCATGATGCGGAAACCGGTCTGGCGCTGGTGCTGGAAGCACTGCCCCAATTCATCCTGGCGCCGTTGCAGGTGCGCAGCCGGGCCGGCGCTGCCGCGACCCCACCAGCTTGGGATGCTTTGCGCTGGTGTCGCCAACTCCGAGAGACCCAGGTAGGGCGACAGTTTTATCTGCTGCTCTTAGCGGAACAGGCCTCTGAGGAGCAAATCGTAGCGGGTTTTGAAGCTGGGGCTGATGACGTCATCAGTTGGCCCCTAGCCCCACGAATTCTCCTGGCGCGCTTGCGCGCCGGCCAGCGGGTCGTTGAACTCCAGCGCGAGATCGAACGCGAACATGAGGAATTGCGTCGGGTAACCGCTGAACTGGCTATTGTCAATCGAAAACTGCAGGACGCCGCTCTCACCGATCCGCTTACCGGTCTGCCGAATCGCCGCTACGCTTTCGAGCGACTACAGCAGGAATGGCATGAGGCCACACGACACGAGTTGCCCTTATCCTGCTTAATGCTGGATGTGGACCACTTCAAACGGATCAACGATACGCATGGCCACGATGTCGGCGATGTCGTGCTTCAGCAGACTGCCGACTTGTTGCGTCAAGCAGTGCGCCGCAGTGATGTTCCCTGCCGCATCGGTGGAGAGGAATTCCTGATTGTTTGTCCGCGAACCAACTTACAAGGTGCTGCTACTCTGGCCGAACGGATTCGACATTTGGCCGAACAAAAGGTTTGGGGCACGGACAAGACACAGATGCGCGTTACTCTGAGTGTGGGTGTGGCAACCCGCTCGGAGAAAGCGCGGGTTCCGGAGGACCTTATCCGCCTCGCCGATCAGGCCCTGTACGCGGCCAAACAGGCAGGACGAAACCGGGTCCGCTGCTCTTCCTAAACCGCTGACCTGACCAGAATAAGTCCGCGACACAATTCACCGCAGGAAGTCCAACAGATTCGGTTGCAGCACCATAGCGGTCGCTCCCAGCAGCAAAGTCATCAGATTTTGTCGTGCCTGCAGCTGCACCACCAGTTCCGCCAGGTCTGCTTCTTCCAGGTGTCCGAGCCGTTCCTGCAAATCGAGTTTCGCTTGCTGCATCTGTTCTTCCAGGGTGTCTAACCCGGCTAACGTGGCTGACTGTTCACCCAGCGCGTGTAATACTCTGGAGTGAGCGGATTCGATAGCCGAAATCATGCGACTGATTGCCTCAACTTGCTCTCCACCTGACAACGAGCGAAACTGGGCCAAATCATCGCGCAAGCCTATCAAGGCGGTGAAGATGTCATAACTTTGCGGAAACTCGATCCAATTTTCGCCAACCCGTCGGACAGAAGCAGTGTTTAGAAACAGAACATTCCCCTGCCCGTCCTGGAGAATCTGATCCGTAGTGAAGGCAATCGCACTCGCGGAGGCTCCGCCATCGAGCGACATGGTTCCATGGGCCGTGATTGCCACCGAGCCTGCGAATCCTGGAGTGATGTTCGTGGTGTCAATAAACACCACTTCGCCGTGCGGACCAACGACACGCAAATCAGTATCACTATTGGTCCAAGTGATCGTCGGGCCACCATTGAGCCAGACCACGCCGCTTGTTCCCGTTCCGCTGGTATCCTGGAGAAACAGAGTGTGGGTCCCGCTGGGCCCTAAAATGGTGTCGCCATGTGCGGAACTGGCGCCCGGCGCCACCCCCGAACCACCGGCATAAATCGTGGTGGTGTGTGAGAGCAACACGCGCACACGTCCCTGGACACGACTGGTCCCCGTGCCTAAGGCCAAGCCTGTTTCATCGCCGATGATGAAGCCGTTATCTGGCCGAAGCCCGCCGAGGAGTTCCAGCCCGCTGTAAAGAAAACGAATCCACTCGCCGTGGGCGACCGGCGCTGTTGCTGTTCGAGCGTCGCCCCGATATTCAACACGGACGATTCGTCCCTGATCGTCCCGAATGGCCTGGAATGGCGGTTGAGCGGTGGTGCTGCCGGCGAAGACATAGTGATCCGGCGTGCGACTATTCGCCAAGGTCAATGCCTGTTCCAATAGGCCATTAACTTCCGCCGCCAGCGCCCGCCGGGAGTCTTCGGTAAGGGTGTCGTGAGCACCTTCGCTGGCCAGGGCCCGCGCGCGCATCAGGATACCACTCATCTGTTGCAACGCCTGTGTGGAAGCCTGCAGGGTCAGGCGTGCGTCACGCAGGTTATTACTCCACGTTTCGATTTGTTCCAAGGTGCTGCGGTATGCCTGCGCCGTGCTGAACCCCACCGGATTGTCCGAAGGCCGCAATAACTTCTTACCCGTAACGGCCTGAATGTGCAGCCTCTCGACCTCCCTGAGGGCGGCATGCAAATGACTGATCGAGAGATGGACCAGATTAGTAAAAGTAGTGCGTTCCAGCATGGCTGCCTCACTTTGCAAAAGTCTAGCATACCAACAACTCCGGAGGCGTGCTGCGATTAAACCAGGCGCAGCAGTTCCTCCAGGGTTTCGTTCACCACGGCGACATAGCGGGCTGCAAGCTGAAAGGCTCGCTGATACTGTAACAACCGCACCAGTTCTTCGTTTGCATCCACCCCAGAAAGGGCCTGCTGCTCGGCACGAAGTTGCTGGCCCACGGCTTGAAGATGTTCCTGAGTTTGCCGGGTCGCCTGTACTTGGGCGCCCAGATCCGCCATCAATCGCTCGAAAAATCCTGACAGTGTCAGGCCGTTGTCAAAGACCACCTGTTCACGCACAGCCACCATCTGCCGTAACCGACCAGTGTCGGCGGAGGCGCCGCTTTGCGAAACTGCCAGGCGTTGCGGTGAGGCCAACAACTCGGCATGTACCTGTATCGTGCTGGCATCGGTTCCCGTAAAAAGCGTGTTCAGACCCAAGGCCGTCAGTAGCCCAGTGGTATCGGGTTGGGCAATCACGGGTAGCTGGAAGGTGTCCCCGGCATGGATTGTCCCTGCACTGAGTTCCAGGACCAGTCCGTCTCCGAAGGCCACGGCGCTATGAGGAGCATAGCCTTGGCCCACGGACACCGTTCTCAGCAGCTGTCCAGCACTGTTGCGCACTTCCAGCGTGAGATTCGGAGTCAGCCCCACCGTACCGCTGTTCACTGCGGTAACCGTGTACACGTCATTCTTGGTTCCCGTGTAGGTGCCGTGGACTCGAGGCTGTGCTGTGCCGGAAATCGAGGTCGTGAACTGCGTGGGAATTCGCCCGGCAAAGTCGAAAACGTATCCCGGTTCCGCCAGAAACTGCAAGGTTCCTGTCTGAGCATCCACAAGGGCCTGCAAATGAGGCACTGTACTGAAAGCCGAGGCCACCTGGGCCAGCGTTTGCACCTGGGGATTGATGCTGACGGCGTGAACGGTCCTTTCGCCCGTGTTCAAGTTTGTTATACTGACCCACACCGTCCCACTCCGCACTGGAAATGCTGGTTCGGCTCTTTCCAGGGGAACCTGAATGTTGGCCACGCCGCGCCCGCCCGACAGGAAACTGAATTCCCCAGATAGCCCCAAACCCACCGCGTGAATCTGGTCCAGATTTGACATCATGGCCCGCGCTAACTGATGGAGCCGATTTATGACCTCGGGGAGCACTTCGTTGCGTACCGCCAGCATTCCAGCCAGGGCGCCAGAAGCAACGTTCAACGGCTCGGTTACGCCCTGCGCAAGAATCTGCATCCGATTCTGCCGGTCCATCTTGACTTCCAGGGGAACGGTCGCTTCCCCGGTTACCAGGAGCACGCCTCCGGCCAGTACGTTCACTTGTTCCTGAGGTTGTTCGATTACCTGAACACCTACCAACTCTGCCAGCTGTCCAAGGACCTGATCGCGGCGATCCAAGGCATCATGGGGCGTAATGCCACGGGCTACGCCCCGAGCGATTTGCCGGTTCAGTTCTGAAATCTCCCCCGCTAATGCATTGACGCGATTGATGGTCGTTTGGGCTTCCTCGAAAAGGCGCTGTTGCAAGGCCCGAAACTGATCATGTAAATCGCGAAAACGATTTGCTAATCGCTGGGCTGCATCCACAACCAGTCGCCGCACCGTCTCATCCGCAGGTCGCACCGCCAATTGTTCCAGCTGATTGAAAAACTCGTCTAACAGACCGCGCAGGGATTGCGCTCCCGTGCCTGACAGGGATTCGATTTCCTCCAGGCGTGGTAGTCGGTACTGGAAATCCGCAGCTTCAGAAGTAAACTGCAGGATGGTTTGCTCCAGGACATCATCGCGAATACGGCGAATGTCGGCAATCTCGACACCGGAGCCGACCGGGTTCTCCGCGACAAAGCGCGGTGCCAGGATCGCCTCGCGACGATGGTATCCGGGGGTGTGAACGTTCGCGACATTCTGGCCGAGCAGCTCCAGCACCCGCTGATGGACTTGCAGGGCCGATAAACCGGTCGAAAAATTCCCGATGGCCATGACTCTTAGCCCATTATCTGGAGCAAATGTCCCAAACTCGTTTCCGTGATGGTTCCCTGCCTTCCATATTGACCTGCCTGTTCCTGTACGCCGAAAATCGCCCGCAAAAGCCTACCATACAATTCCTGACCGAACCACGCCATTACCGCAACCTGTCTGAGCTGGCTCTGAACTTGCACCAGCCACCTACCCACTCGCTCCCGTTGCCGGCGAAGCGCCTGCCTTGCCGACTCATCTAGCTTCGATTCCAACTCCAGCCAATGGATCTTCCCAGACTCGTCTCGGGGCAAACGTCCTGCCAGCCCCTGGCGCAGGCTCTGGAAAGCATGGGCTTGGCGTGAATGTTCCAGGAAACTGCCAATCGCCCCTTCCAACTTCTCGACCGAGCCACTCACTAACGCTTTCTTCAACTGTTCCAGTTCCCGGCTCAGCGCTTCCAACCGCGCTTCTTCCCGCTCAAGATACTGCAACACCTCTGCCACCAGTTTCCCTGCCGCTTCCATCATGAGACTGTTTCGCGTTCTTGGCTCAACCGGCTGACCGTGCCGGCTGAAGTAGTCTTTTCCGATGTCACGGTGTTCTCTAACGAGCGACCTGACAAATCCCGCCCAGCAACTTCCTCCACGGGACTCGACCAAGGCTGTCGCGCATACTGTTCCTCAATGAGCCGCGCTATACCCAATCCGCGGCCTTGAGCGAGAAATTGACCGAGATAATAGTCGAATAGACCACCATAGATGTCTGCTTCATCCCCAGCAAAAAGTCCCTCGCCCATTTCCTGAGTACTGGTGCGTAAGTGTTTCACAATCAGACTGGCAAAAATCGCCTCAAAGCTTTTCGCTGCCTGGTGCATGGCCCGGCGGGATTGGTCTGGTTCCTCCGCGCTTCCGAGCCGATTAACTCCCATGTGCTGAGCCAGTCGCTCTACCTGCGTTCCCAGCACGTCTATGGCCACGCGCGGCACACCTAGCACGTCCATGATCTTCCCTCTCACCTTGCCTCGGCTGATTGTGGCCTGCTTCAGGGCTATACAAGCTACTCAATAATCAGCTCCGCGTGCAGAGCCCCAGCGGCTTTGAGCGCCTGGAATATCGCGATCAGATCCCTGGGAGTTACTCCTAACGCATTCAAGGCGCGCGCCAACTCCGCCACCGTTACGGATTGCTCCACCACCGCAAGTCCCCCGCCTTGCTCCGTGACGTTCAGCTGCGTCCGGGGCACGACTGTGGTTTGACCACGACTGAAGGGCAATGGTTGCGACACCTCAGGGTTCTCCGCCGTTACTATCGTTAAGTTGCCGTGCGCGACCGCTACTGTAGAAATCTTGACGTGCTGTCCCGCGACAACTGTACCTGTCCGCTCATTAATCACTACCACGGCTACTGCATCCGGCGCCACCTCCAACAAGCCGATCTCCCCGGCGAATCCTACCACGTTGCCCCGTTTGTCCCGCGGGATGGTTACCTCAACCGTTCCCGCATCCAACGTGATTGCGGCTTCTGGAAATTTCTGATTGATGGCTCGAGCGATAGCCTGGGCTGTCGTAAAATCTGGTTTTTTCAGCAATAAGCGCAGCCGACCGTTACAGACAATTTCACCTCGGGCCTCGGCCTCGACAATGGCCCCGCCGGGAATACGTCCCACTGTCGGAAAATTCTGCTGCGCGGTCGCCGCCCGTCCTCCTGCGACAAATCCTCCTACCGAAACCGGTCCCTGCGCCACAGCATACACTTCTCCATCTACACCTCGCAGCGGAGTCAGTAACAGCACGCCTCCCTGTAAACTCCGCGCATCATCCAGGGCTGACACGGTCACGTCTATTCGACTGCCTTTTCGCGCAAACGGCCCTAACTCTGCCGTTACCATAACTGCGGAAATATTCCCTGAACGAAACACAGGGTCGATTTGCAGTTCTCGTACTGCCTTGGCATTTACCGACATCCTCTGCAACATATCCGCCGCCACCTGCTGCGTAAATTGGCTTCGGCCTCCCGTATTTCCTAGTCCCACCACTAAGCCGAAGCCATAAAGCTGATTAGGCCGCGCGCCCTCGAAATCCGTAATATCCTTGATGCGGACGGTCTGCGCCCCGGCCTCCGTGCTAAGGAGAGCTATACTGATCCAGGCCAGCAGTTTCCTAATCTGAAGCCTGCTTAGAACAAGCACTGGTTTTGTCATAGAGCCGGCGTTACCTCCCTGATCAAGCCACTTCTAAAATGGCCAGAGAACGTTCATAATACGGCCCCACCAATTGGGATCGTTATAACTCGATTCGTAACCGCGCCCGAGATATTCAATCGCCAAGTTAGCGATAAACTGCGACTGTATCGTGTTATTGCTGGCGATGTCTATAGGTCGCACAATGCCGCGCAGCCGGAGCACTCTTTGTTCCCCACTCACAAACCGACTGCGATAACCTTCCACTACTAAGTTTCCATTCGGCAAGACCGCGATAACCTCAACGGTCATACGATCAGCCATACGCCGATCGGCACGATAATCGGCGCGTCCTTGAAATTCCCGTTGCGCATCATTAGCAATGTTCAGATCGGCCGCTGCCTGCCGCGTGGAAACGTTTCCCTGCGTTTTGCCTCGGAATTGAAATACCTCAGCACTGCGCGTCTGCTTTTCCATATTGCGGTTATCTCGATGTTCTATGTCCGTAGATTCATTGATTATGACAGTTAACACGTCTCCTACCCGCCGAGCCCGCTGATCTACAAACAGGAATGCGCTGTTCGGATGCCGACGATCCCATAACGATTCCCCCCATAGGTTTCGGCTTAAACCTCCAGACAGGATTTCACTAACGATCAGGACGACGCCAAAAATAAGCTTAGTTATTGCAGCTGACTTAGCTTCACACATTGATGCCTCCCCTAAGTCTGTCATTGGCTGAATCCGGTTACTGCGCCAAGACTCGCGTATGCGAGTCCAGATAGATCTGGTCGCCGGCTCAGGGCTTACTGCTAATAATCTACCTGACAGGTGGCCGGGCGTATAATGCGTGCCTGGATGGTCTGCTTAGATTCCGTATTGCGGACCGGGATCACCTGCCCCAGTTTACCATCGGCTAAAGCCTCACCCCGCGTGCTGATTTCCAGGGGACCAACGCGCGCAATCAACCGCACCCACTCCCCTTTCTTAACGACTATACCGCTCCCCTCACCGGCAGGGCGCATGATATTTCCTGGATAGGCATTTCGCGGTTGCCCAGTTCCGCTAATATCGGATCCCCCGTTAACTAAAGACCGAGCGTCCTCGATGTTGCTCCCTGGACAGGTTGACTTGGACGTTTGGTCGGGTTTTCCCGGCGATGCCAAAGATAGGGGTTTCGCAGGAGTTGCGGCATAACTTGCTGGTATTTCGACCGCCTGTGCGTTTCCGCACCACCTGACTCGCACCGCCTCTGCTCCGGTGACCTGTACCGTGCCTGGATCCCACCCGGCAAGCTGCAGCCGGTAAATGATTCTCCGCCGGCTAATAAGTGTTTCTGATTCCATCCCATGGGACTCTTCTAAGTCGAGACGCGCTAAACGTTGCCGCAATACTTGCGAACCTCCTGCCAGGTCGGCAACGTCACCAACCGTGATTCGTTCCCTCGTGGTCACGATTTCATTTCGCAACCGCATTTCAATTACTGAACTGTCTGACTGGCACTTAGTCGCTGCCGGGACAATTATGATCGCAATAAGGCTCAACCATATCAGCTTCCGTGACAACTGCTGGTTCTCCGCACTAAAGTGTTCAGTATGATTATTCTTTTTCATATACATGCGCTTCTCTTGTCGCGGGCCAATTTCATAAATCGCCATAGAGCCTCCTAGCTGGCAAACTGGTGCTAGACAATTCACAATATAATCAGTTTGTCCCCTCAGAAGAAACCTAATCTCAGCATCCGACCAGGTGGAGCTGGGGCAAGAGTCGAAGCCCGCTACCGCACGAGTTCGTTCGAAGTAGCCAGCATGTCATCGGCGACGCGGATAGCTTTCGTATTGAATTCATAGGCGCGTTGCGCCAGGATTAAGTTGATAAGTTCCTGCACGACATCCACGTTCGACCGCTCCAGGAACCCCTGGCGAATGGTCCCCAATCCGTCCTGTCCCGGAGTCCCTTCAACAGGGGCGCCGGAAGCCGCTGTATCCACATAAAGATTGCGTCCTTCGCTGCTTAGCCCCGCGGGATTGGGAAAGCGAACCAGCACCAGATTGCCGACAACGTTCGTGGTATTCGGTGCGTCTGCAGTGATTACCGAAACCGTGCCATCGGTGGCGATAGATATCGAGAGCGTATTATTAGGAATCGTGATCGGCGGGTCTAAAAGGAAACCGTCGGAGGTAACCACCTGGCCATTAGCGTTGATGCGAAACGCACCGTCCCGAGTATAGCGAAATGCACCATTAGGTAACTGAATACGGAAGAAGCCTTCCCCTTCGATAGCCAGGTCTAAAGGGTTGTTCGTGTTTTCTAACACTCCTTCGCTGAACAGTTTAGTATTCCCGGCAATGCGCACTCCACTACCCACCTGAAGGCCATTTTGTTCCTGCTGACCCGCAGCGGTCTCAGCACCAATAGGTCTTTGAGTGATATAAATCAGGTCCTGAAAAGAAACTAAGCTGCGCTTAAATCCCGTGGTATTAACGTTGGCGAGGTTATTAGCGGTATTATCCACGACGGTCTGCTGGGCCGCCATGCCGGTAGCACTGGTGAATAAAGACTTGATCATGGTTTGGCCTCCTGGTGATCATCAGTTATTAGGGCGCGTTTGCCAATGTAGGCTGTCGGCTAATACCACCAAGGCCCGTTGGGCCGCCTCGAAATGCCGCAAGGCCGTGATGAGCTGAACTAATTGACCCACGATATTAACATTAGAACTTTCACGATAGCCCTGTAACACCGAGCTTTGGCTGGCTTCCTGGACTGCTGCGTCGGGGACTCGAAAGAGCGTGGCTCCTACAGGTACCAGGAACTGAGGCTCGCCGATTTCGATCAGGCGCAGTTGGCCAACGGGTTGACCATCAGCAAAGATGGTGCCATCCTGAAGGACAGTAATCGTCGTAGCTTGTTGCGGAATGGTAATACGTCCCCCAATCCCCAGAACCGGGTGGCCGCTGGAGGTGACTAATTCCCGCGCGGCATTGAGCGAGAGCGTTCCCGCTCGCGTATACAAGGGACCCTCCGGCCCTTCAACCACGAAGAACCCTGGCCCACGAATGGCCAAGTCCAACGGTGCGCCTGTGTACTCGATAGGCCCCGGAGTAATATCTACAGAAACCGGGAGTGCCTTGGTACCGTAGCGTTCCAAGGTGCCGGGTTGTTCCAACGAACCGAGTAAGTTTTCAAAAGTTCCGCTCGCACTATAGCGCTGGCGATAGCCGGGTACGTTAACATGAGCGAGATTATAGGCCGCCAGTTCATGATGTTGTTGGGCGCGTTCCAAGGCCGTAGCTGCACTATAAAAGCCAGTCAGCATAGGCATTTTCCCGTCGCATCTGCGTGGGGCCCGGGAAGAGCACAGCTACGCACCCCACGGCAGACTAAGCATACATATGTACAAATGCCCCCTGTCCGAGATCAAAGGAGGAAAATTCTGCGGGCTTTATCGAACATAGGGGCTATGACCATAGTGATTTCGTCTCCCGATTTGGGGGACGATAA
>JANWVZ010000015.1:35467-37643 GCA_025056555.1 Gemmatales bacterium
GATAAGGGCATCTCAGCAAGGCTCGATTCCGCCTTTGTGGTGCTTAGCAGAAATAATCAGACTCCTTAGGCTCTTATCGGTTGCGACAGACAGCAAATTGATCACAGAGAAGCGATTTGACAATGAATAGAGTTAATCCGTATCGGCCGAAATTATTAGCTGGAGTGAAGAGCCTGTTGACACACCTGATACGTGGAGTCGGTGTACGATCTTAAGATTCAGCAGCAGATGAGAAGCGCGGCGCTTCCCGAAGCAGAAACTTGAAGGAGATTGACGAAAAACTTTATGATCGGCATAGAAAGCATCATGGCATTGTTCCCGAGGACCTGAAAAGGCTCTAGGAAAGCGCTGCAACGTTCGGCTGTCTAAACAGAGATTTCTGCACTTTGGCGCAGGAAAGCGCTGTAACGTTGGCGAATGGGAGCAATGATCTCACGCAGGAATTCATCCACCTGTTGGGGAGCACGACCGACAAAAGTAAGGGGGTCGGTAAGGAGGTTGAAGTCTAATTCTGCAAAAAGGGGTTCCTGCGCTAATCGTTCCAACAAGTCATTGACACCACCCTGTTTGAGTTGCTCAGCGACGGCTATACTATGACGGCGAATAATTTCGTGGGCCGCTTGGCGGTCGGCGCCGTGGCGCACGGCTTCCATGAGTAAGGTTTCCGTAGCCATGAAGGGGAGTTCGCGTCGGACATGCTGAGCGATGGTTTGCGGGTTGACATTTAAGCGCGGGACGATATTCAGGTATAATCGCAGCAGAGCATCTGCGGTCAGGAAAGCCTGTGGCAGGACGAGCCGGCGGTTCGCGCTATCATCCAGGGTTCGTTCTAACCATTGGTTGGCCGCAGTATATTCGGCATTATGACCCAATTCGATAAGAAAGCGTGCCAGGCTGCAGAGCCGTTCGGCGCGCATTGGGTTCCGTTTATAGGCCATGGCCGAGGAACCAATCTGCTCGGCCTCAAAAGGTTCTTCGATTTCGTGCTCGTGCTGCAGGAGGCGAAGATCACTACCGAATTTATGAGCAGATTGCGCGATTCCACTTAATGTATGCAGGATTTGGGCATCAACTTTGCGACTATAAGTCTGACCGGTGACCGGATACACTTGAGAAAACCCCATCTTTTGGGCCACTAAACGGTCTAATTGTCGCACTTTCTCGTGATCGCCACGGAATAAGGCCAGGAAACTGGCCTGGGTCCCTGTGGTTCCTTTAGCTCCGCGAAAAGCTAAGGTGGCGAGGCGGTGCTCGCATTCCTCCAAATCGAGAACTAAGTCATAACACCACAAGGTAGCTCGCTTGCCGACCGTGGTCAGTTGGGCAGGCTGGAAATGAGTGTAACCTAAAGTGGGCAAGTCGCGATAACGCTGGGCAAAGTCTGCCAAGGCATCTATAGCACCGACTAATTTGCGCAGCAATAAATGTAAGCCTTCACGCATCAGGATCAGATCGGCATTATCAGTAACGTAGCAACTGGTAGCACCGAGATGGATAATCTCGCGGGCTTCCGGGCAGACGTCGCCAAAAGCGTGGATATGAGCCATAACATCATGTCGAAAACGGCGTTCGTAAGCGGCTACCTGACGCCAGTCTATGTCGTCCAGATGTTGCCGCAGGGCATCGAGTTGGCGCGGAGAAATGCGTGGCGTAACGCCATCCTCGGCCGTCAAGCCCAGTTCGTATTGTGCTTCGGCCAGTGCCAACCACAATCGCCGCCACAGCCCATATCGCCGCTGCGGACTCCACAGTGAGACCATCTCCGCGGAGGCATAGCGTTCAATCAAAGGGTTATCATAGGAGGGTTGCTGGACACTCATGGCCGGTTCCCTAGCAGAATGCCCGAAGGAACGGGAAATACAAGTGAAATTATCGTAGCGAGATGACAGTAATCATGGCCAGACTGCCTGCTATATCCCTTGGCAAATGCGAAACCGTTAACACAAACCATCTAAGGCTCACGACTGTAACTTAGAATTTCATTCAGAATCCCAGGCTTATGGCTTGGCGCACCTCTAAGTATGCTATATTTGCTTAGCCGACCGAAAAGTGCTTAGGAGGAAAGCGATGTCAGGAAGACGGTATATCTTTGGGCTCATAGGCCTGCTGGGATTGGTGGCAGCCGAATCGTACGGACAAACTCCTGTCCCTAGTGCCAATCCGACGAACAGATCGG
>JANWVZ010000160.1 GCA_025056555.1 Gemmatales bacterium
GCGGCGCTGGAGCATTTCGTCAATCTCACGCTCCGTGTAACTCACATCCGGGTCGCGCAGCAGGTCATGCAGATGACGGATTTCTAAGGCAAAATTGAGACCTTCCAGATTCACATCGCGGTCGGGAGTGCGACGAATCACCAGCGTGTTGACACCCACCACTTGACCATTGAAATCGAACAGTGGTCCGCCGCTGTTACCCGGATTGACGCTGGCGGTCGTTTGAAGGAATTGCATCGGCTCTAGTCCGCGAAACTTGCGACCCACGCCACTGATAATTCCTTCGGTCAACGTCTGCGGTAGGATTTCGTCGGCGCCCGCAGGATGACCGATAGCAAATACCTTTTCACCCACTGCGGGCTGAAAACCGCGCGGCGCGAGTCGAACTGGCTGGATACCGCGTTGCCTCAGCTCGTTTGCAATGGCATTACAATCAATGAGCGCCACATCCGCCTGGCGGGACATCCGCGTAATCCGCACGCGCGGGGAGGCGGCTCGCAACAGGAGCTTACCTTTCGCATCCAGGAATATCAGCTCGAGGCCTGAGGCGGCTACCTCCACGACGTGATTATTGGTAGCGACGTACCAGTCTCCGTTATGGTGTACAACGAACCCCGAGCCGTGGCCGCCGCGGTTGGCATCGAGCTTGGCTAGGACTAAAGGCACGGAAGGCGCTAACCGCGCAAACAATTCCCGCAGATTAGCGGGTTGCTCCTGTGGAGGGACTTGCGCCTTAGGCTTGGCCTCAGCTTTGCCGGGAGCACCGGCGGCATTCGGTTTGGCCTTTGTTTCTGGCTCGAAGTTAGGCTTCTCAGACTCAGCCTTATCCGGAGCACTTGCAGCATTCTCGGGCGGCTTGCGAGGATTTTGGTTTGCTTTCGGATCGGTGTCGGTTCGACTCTTTTGTTCAGTATCCTGCCGCTGAGCTTGGCGTCGAGAGCTGCCAGGACTCATCAGCCATAACAACAAAAGTCCAAGCAAAACGACTGCGATTACTCCCCCGCCGATGCCCCAACCGACTAGCCAAGTGCGGCGGTTGTCCCGAATTGGAATAGGAGGAGGTGGAGCTCCCAGGGCGCCTGGCGGGGAAGGCGGAGCCGTCCCGACCGGCCCCGCAGGCGCGGCCGAGACATGGGGCAGGGGCACAGGCATGGTCGGACACTGTCCTGCCCCAGGAGAGACTGGCACGCCCGCTCCGAAGAGTCCTACGTTTGTCTGTCTACCATAGCTGCCTGCTCCATAAGGCGTAACAGCGACTGTGAAAGTTTCCCCACAGCGCGTGCAACGCACCGTCCTCCCCACACTGTTGGCGGGGGCGCGAGCAGTAGCACCACAACGAGGACAACTAATCGTCAGGCTTGCCCCCGCTTCTCGATTCTGGGGAGCCGCGCCAAGCGACGCTGTCCCTGCAGGCGAGGTCTGTCCACAAGCATAACACACCCAATCTCCCCGTAGATTGGGCGACCCTCGGGTCGAACCGCAGAAGCTGCAACGCAGGGTTGCCATAAACTGCCTCCTGTTTGCTTCCCCGTGGTTGACTCGCTAGGTATATCCTACCACTTTGCCAGGAGAGATGCCAACAATTTTTTCTCAAGATAAAGATAACATTGCTGCTGGCGAACCATTAGGACTTCTCTCGCTATCCGCTTCGACTCTGTTGCCCCAGATTATTGCCTGTTGCTCCGAATGTTCTTTCGACGTTGCGAGCTTTCTTAGCAATGAAGACCCGCTCCGGCCCGATTATCACCCCCAACTTTTTATCAACCACCCAGAAGAATTACCGTTATTTATATAGCCCTTACTTAATGATGTCGGGAAACTTGCAACTTGGTGAAAAAACCTTGGGCGCTGATAAGGTTTCTTGCACTGAGGATGTCAGAACTTTGTCTAAGATACCACTTATATACGACAACCATTCCAAGGCCGGGGAGAATATCCCCGTTTAGCTACGGAGAACCCAGTGTGCCAAGCGTCTGGCAGGTGAGAACCTCCTCTCCTGGGCCTGTGAGCGGTGTTCAGAATCTCCGCGGGCGTGAACTGCTTATTGCAGTATTAGTCAACTGCTCCCTGTAATTCCAAATCTGTGGGATTTCGACTTCATTTGGGAGAGATTCCGTCCCACGGTCTCGACGAGGTGTCTTGATTAGCTCTAACTGCCAGGAACGGACAGAGAACGACCGTTATCTTTCGGACCAAGTTTGAGCAAGAATGGCACGGCGAGCTCGGCCCAGTCTTCGGGGGATGGATAATGAGCCGCACTGGAGCCGAAACAGCTGCGGAGCATGTCCGTATCAATGATACCGGGATTGAGGGGAATCGCCGCCATGCCGCTGGGTAATTCCTGAGCCAGGGATTTCGTCAGGCCTTCGATGGCAAACTTGCTGCAACAATAGGGTGCTACCTCTGGGGAGGTCGAACGTCCCCAGGCGGAACTGAAGTTCACAATGACGCCACGTTTACGGGCTAGCATGGCCGGCAGAAAATGACGCAGCACGTTCATCACGCCCTTGACGTTGATGTCAATGACCTCGTTGAACTCTTCCGCCGTCAGCTCCCAAAGGCGCGCGTTGCGATTGATCACTGCGGCATTATTGAGCAACAAGTCGGGTGCACCCAGCTGTTCGAGCACAGCCTGGACCCACTGAGCAACGTCGCGTTCGTTGCGGACATCTGCAACGCGAAACACATGGGGCGGGCCATATCGCTGCTCCAGTTGGCGGACGTGCGATGCTGAACGACCGCATCCAGCCACGTGGTGCCCCAGTTCGATGAATTTGTCGGTCATAGCCCGACCCAACCCGCGGGTCGCCCCAGTAATTACAATAACGCGACTGTTCTCGCTCATGCTCTGCCCTCTTTTGTCGCCGCCAGCTATTTTGATCACCAGTCAACGTCTATAGCCAGCAAATAAGAACGCCAAGGGGGATGAGCCAACTTGGAGCCACAAGCATTTTTTAACCTGCGGGGACAAGTCGCTGTCGTAACCGGCGGTGCGCAAGGCATCGGAGAAGCCATCAGCCGACGCCTAGCAGCGGCAGGGGCGCGGGTAGCGGTCTTTGACCGTAATGTTGCCAGCGCACGGCGTGTCGCGGAGGATATAACCGGCCTAGCGGTGATCGGCGATGTGACGAACGAGGCGGACATCGCGCAGGCTGTGGAGACAGTAACCTCCACTTGGGGGCCAATCTCTATCCTCGTCAATAACGCGGGCATTACCGGGCGTGCCGGCAGGACTTGGGAGTTGGACCGGGCAGACTGGGAGCAGGTCCTGACCATAAATGTGATTGGCCCGGTACTGTTTGCTAAAGCGGTAGTGCCCCACATGCTGCAGCAGCGTTACGGTCGCATTGTCAACATCGCCTCTATCGCCGGAAAAGAAGGCAATCCAACGCTGGGCCCCTACTCGGCCAGTAAGGCAGCATTGATAGCGTGGACGAAATCGCTGGCCAAGGAACTGGTGCAACAGGGTGATATTACAGTCAATGCCGTATCGCCCGCGGTAATAGCAACGCCCATTCTGTCCGGCCTGCCCCAGAGTACCATTGACTACATGGTGTCGCGGATACCTATGGGCCGAGTCGGCCGACCTGAAGAAGTGGCGGCGGTGGTTCATTTTCTGGTGAGTCGAGAGGCCAGTTTTGTTACAGGCCAATGCTACGACGTCAGCGGCGGGCGTGCTACTTATTGAGGACTAAATGTTCGCTCGGCCCGTCGGTGATCGCCACGAATGTGCCCCTGGTGCAGGCAATATCACTCCGCTGCTCTAGAGGAAACTTTGGTCCCGTTCGACGGTTTTTTCTTGCAGCAGCGTGGGACGTTTGCTAAAATCCAGATATGGGACTTACTGCATCCGGTCCCAAAGAGACATTTGCGGGCGTTAGTCGTCAGGTGTCGAAGGAGCAGCAGGTATGAGCCGAATAAGAGTGTTCCTTCTGGTTGGCTTCGTGATGCTTTTCAGCATTGTGTTGGTAGGCATTAGCCTGGATCGCTCCGTTGGAATGCAGGATAAACCTGCCCAGACAAAATTGGCGGAGGTAGATTTCTACGATATTGCTGATATGACGACGGTGCGTCCGCCCAAACCCATGAGTCCCGCGGTGAAGAACGGTTTGGCCTGGTTGGCGAAGCGGCAGAACCCAGATGGAGGTTGGCCTGAGGACAACAGCTCGCAGCCTTTAGCGAAGTCAGAGCTGGGATGCTCAGCATTATCGCTGTTGGCCCTCTTGCGTGGCGAGAATAGCGTGCGGCAAGGTCCCTACCGCGATACGGTGAGAAAAGGATTGAGCTATCTGATTCAAGCGGTCGCGGACAGATCTCGAGGGCCACGCTGGGTGAGGACTACCTCCGCTCCAGCCCAAATCCACGGAAAGCTCGGTTCTTACGCCGACCTGTTTCTGGCCAATCTGACGTTGGCAGAGTTTCGAGGTAAAGCGGGAGCGCAGGAGCATGCGGTAGCGGTGTGCTTGGAAAAAACTATGAATCAGGTCTTGAGCCTGCAGACGGCTGAAGGAAGGTATCGGGGCAACGAAGGTGGCTGGGCGCCCGTGCTGGCCATGGGTTTGGCCACTAAAGGGATCGCCCGCGCCCGTTTTCAGGGCGCGCGATATGAGCACATCTTTGCTGAGCGAGCCTTTGCTTATTCGCTATCCTCGGTGCTGGACCGGCCTGTAGCGCTGAATGGTTTAAATCTTGTAAGGGCTCGTGAGGATGCGGGAGTCGTCCTGTACCGAATAAGCCAGGGCGCGACTAATGTCTTTGACCTGGCTAACGCTTATCGGTATGAATTGCTCCGCATCCGCCTGTTTGCAGATGATCCATTGGAACGCGCTAACGTTAAAGTAGCCGCTCAGCGCGTCGAGAAATTAGTGGCCCATTTCGACCAAGTGCAGCGTGAGTTGTTGGAAAAGTTGCGAGACCCGCAATTTCTCCGAGGGGTCGGCACAATTGGTGGCGAAGAGCTGCTGAGCTACTGGAACGTTAGTGAAGTGCTTGTCCTGCTGGGAGGCGAGGATTGGGAGAAGTGGGATGGTACCATGGAGCAGATGCTCCGTCGTGCGCAAAACGCCGATGGCAGCTGGTCCGGGCAACACTGCATTACGGGGAAGACGTTTTGCACAGCGGCTGCTTTACTGGTGCTTCTGGGCGACCGCACTCCTTTCCCGAAAGAACTTGTCCAACATTTACAGCCGCGGCGATGAACCTTGACATCCGCCGCAAACAATAATTCAACTTTGGCCCCATGTAGCTGGGCAATCTCAATCAGGTCCGTTTCCGTCATAATTGTTGAAGCACTGCTTTGATACGCGGACAGTCCCATACAACAGTCGGACGCGGCATAGCCAATTCCCATTCCTTACAACAGGAGGCAGATATGTCGAGGCGCATCTGGTCTGCGCGAGGGCGCGTGGTCGCGTTAGCGGCGGTATGTGGCTCAGCACTGGCATTGGTGGCTCAGGACCGTTCGCCCCCCAGTTCGCCGATCAGTCCTGCCGAGCAAGTGAAGCCAGCCGAAAACCGCCCGGGGACAGGGAAACCTCAGGCGTTGGTGCAGGTGCGGCGCGAGGTGCCTGAGGTAGTTTACGCCGTCAAACCTAAGCCTCTGAGTCCAGCAGTCCAGAAAGGTTTGGAGTATCTCGTGAAGAACCAGCAGCCCGATGGGGGTTGGAACCAGGGAGGCGGTTGGCGCACCCAGGAGGGGGGCGGACGCATCGAAGGGGCGAAAGTCGAAGATCCTTCGGACGTAGGTAATACTTGCTTTGCGTTGCTAGCGCTGTTGCGGGCAGGTAACACCGTAACTGAAGGCCCGTACAAGCAGGCCGTGCGGAAGGGCCTGCTCTTCGTCTTGGAGCACGTGGACAAGGCGGATTGGGATTCTCTGCAACTCGGTAATGTGCGAGGAACCCAGATTCAAAGTAAGATCGGCCCCTATGTGGATTTGTTCGCGGCTAATCTGGTGCTGGCCGAGTTTCGCGGCAAAGCGGGCGACCTTGAAGAGCGCCTCATGAACGGTTTGGAGAAGACCATGACCAAGATCGTCCGCAACCAGAAACAGGATGGCACGTTTGCCGGCAATGTGGGCTGGGCGCCGACACTGTCCGTCGGCATCGCCAACAAGGGAGTCGCACGCGCTAAGGAGCGCGGGGCCATTGTGGATGAAAAGGCTCTGGAAAAGATCGTGGCCCAGGCGACCGCTTCTGGTAAGCCCACAGGAAGCAGCGCCACGCCAAGCAAGCGGCTTCCGGCGGACGTTCGGTCTGAAGTTGGAGGCCGCGCGGGTGACGATGATGCAGGCATTCTCTTGTACAGTGCTTCGCAAAAGGCAGGGAACTTCCAGGATGTCGTGAACAGCCTGGCACGGGATGCTGCCGAAGCGCGGCGCGTCCTGGCCAGTCCGACCGCCAGTGCTGCCGACCGCAGGCAGGCGGAGCTCACCTTGAAACGTTTTGACGAACTGCGTGCGCGAAACGAAGCTACGCAAGCAGGACTGGTGCAAAATCTCCGCGACGACCGCTTTGTAGCTGGTTTTGGCAGCAACGGCGGGGAAGAGTTTCTCAGCTTCCTCAACATCAGTGAGACTCTGGTACTGCGGGGGGGTAAAGAGTGGCAGGAATGGGACTCCCGCATGATCCAGGGCTTGGAAAAAGCTCAAAATAGCGACGGCTCGTGGGCCGGGCACCACTGCATTACGGGGCGTACTTTCTGCACCGCCACCGCTTTGCTTGTACTCCTGGCTGATCGAACCACCTTTGCTCCTGAAGTAATCCGCGAGGCTCGGTCTCAACCTCAACCTGCGCAGAGTAAACCGGCCCAGTAAACTTTCCCCGGCCCACGGAAAACTCCGTCGGCTGCACAGTAATCCTGGTCCCGGCCGGGGCGCTCAGAAACTCGGCATCCACCAGGGGCAGGTCAACCACCTGCCTCTTTGTATTACTGCGTCGCTTCCGCGTAACCGAGCCGGTTAGTCCCAGGAGTCGTCAATGGACAGCCATGCGCATTCCGTCAGGACGCGGCATTTCTCGGTCAGCCCGGTCGGTCTTGCTTTGTGTGTCCTTATCCTGGCGTGGATAACTGCTTGTCACAAATCACCGCCTCCGCCGGCTCCGAAGCGTTCTCCTCGGAATCCTGAGCTGGCATTGGCCGAGGGTGTCAAGTTCCTGTTACAGCGTCAGGCGGAGGATGGCGCCTGGCGTTCCGAATACTACGCGACGTTTCGAGACGGTACCGCCCTGACACCTTTAGTATTGTTAGCTTTGCAATATGCTCATGATTCAGGGTACGATTCCGCTGAATTGTCGCAGGCTATTCAGCAGGGCATAGATTTTCTCGCTCGCTTCGTGGATAAACAGGGGCTAATCCAGGAGCCTCAAGATGGCTTCGATTATCCTGTCTATACGGCAAGCCTGGCTATCCGGGTGCTTAGTCACAGGTCGGCAGCGTCGCGAGCCAAAGAACAGTCCGCATGGATTCGTTATTTGAGGGAGCGTCAACTCACAGAAAAGTTAGGCTGGCGAACCGAGGATAAGGCTTATGGTGGCTGGGGGTATTGTCGGCTGATTCCATATAAACCCGCGCCGGATAAATTTGCTCCTCCCCTGGTCGAATCGAATCTTTCGGCAACGGTGTTTGCCTTGGACGCGCTGGCGGCGGCGAGGGCACTCGACGAAACAACCCGTCGAGCCGCTGCCACATTCCTCAGACGTTGCCAGAACGAAGACGGCGGCTTTCACTTCATTTACGACGACCCCGTACGTAATAAGGCAGGTCTGGCCAGTTCAGAACCTCTGCGGTTCCATTCTTACGGTAGCACCACAGCCGACGGGCTGCGAGGATTGGTCTAT
>JANWVZ010000161.1 GCA_025056555.1 Gemmatales bacterium
GCCTGATTGGTCGATGTTATCAGTCCGAGACGCAAAGCGTGGACGTGCGGCGGTTTACTGAATTGGCCCTGCGGGAGTTACACCTCGGCCGCGAGCGGGAGCAGGAACCTCACACGACCGTGGCCCATATCGCGGAATATTTCGGTTTGGAAGGCCCTAATTACAACTGTCTGACGGCCTGCGCTGCTAGCAGTCAGGCCATCGGCGAGGCGGTCGAGTTGATTCGTCGTGGCGAAGCTGACTTAGTGCTTTCGGGCGGCAGCCATAGTATGATCCATCCATTTGGCGTAACTGGGTTCTGTCTGCTGACGGCACTGTCCACGCGGAATGATGAGCCAACCAAGGCCTCCCGGCCGTTCGATGCTCAGCGGGACGGTTTCGTCCTGGGCGAGGGGGCAGGCATGTTGGTCTTGGAAGAACTGGAGCATGCGCGACGGCGCAAAGCGCATATTTATGCTGAAATCACGGGTTACGGTCTGAGTGCAGATGCGTTTCGCATCACCGACAGTCACCCCGAAGGACGTGGGGCGGTTGCCTGTATGGCGGATGCCCTCCGCGACGCCGGTTTACGGCCTAAGGATATCGGCTACATCAACGCCCACGGCACCAGCACTCAGGTCAACGATAAAGTGGAAACGCTGGCTATCAAGAAAGTTTTTGGCGAATATGCCTACCAGGTGCCTATCTCCAGCTCGAAGAGCATGTTAGGACATCTGATCGCCGCGGCGGGCGTGGTCGAGCTGATCATCAGTATCATGAGTCTGCGCCACGGTATTCTCCCTCCGACCATCAATTACGAACATCCCGACCCGGAATGCGACCTCGATTACATTCCGAACGTGGCTCGAGAAAAACGCATCGAGCACGCTTTGAGCAATAGTTTCGGATTTGGCGGCCAGAACGTTTCATTGGTCGTCAGCCGATTCCGCGATTAAGGCCAAGCCTGTGTCAAACATGCGTTAGAGTTGTGGAGGGCAGAGACACAACCTGCCCTCTCCCTCAAAGCCAGGCAGGTTTTGGCTCCTTGAAAAACCAGGCTGGCTCTATTCAATAAAACGTATTGCAAACTGGACGAAAAGGGAGAAAGACATAAACAAGAGAAGATATTTCAACATAGCGGCAGTCCGAGCTAACTTCTCGCACGGACTAGCCTCCGCAGCGGAGCGCGAAAACCTGCCAATACTTGGGGAATAATTAGCGCCACCGAACTTAGTGATGCTTGTCGGCAAATGACTATGCACAAATAAGCCAGCCCGAGATGACGCACCTGGAGGGACGAACAGTGGACTGGCTGGGCATGCTATTGACTTGGGTTTTTTGGGTAGCGGTAACCTGCGGTGCTCTGTTTGGCTTGTTCATGGCTTGGATCTTCTACCGCTATGTCGGGATTATCGTGCGAATATTCCAGGAGAGGCCGATTTTTATTGTGCCCCATGGAGAAGCGCTGGCCGAGGCCGAGGACGTAACGTTCCCCACAACGGACGGGCTGCATCTGGCAGGAAGTTATCTGCACACGCCTCGGGAACGGCGCAAGGGCGTCATCCTCTTCGGCACGGAATATGGTTCCAATCGCTGGTCGTGTTTGCAATACTGTCGGCAATTGCTGGACGAAGGCTTTGATATCTTCACGTTTGAATTTCGCAATTGTGGCGAGAGCGATAGTATGCCGGGTTATAAGCCGTTACAGTGGCTGACCAACTACGAAGTGGAAGACGTCTTAGCCGCGGCGCGCTATCTGAAGAGTCGCCCCGACGCCGACGTTCGTGGTATTGGCTTTTTTGGTGTCAGCCGAGGCGGTAATGCGGGCATCGTGGCCGCGGCGCGGGAGCCGTACATCCGTTGCCTGGTTACTGATGGTGCATTCGCGACGATTGGCACGATGGTGCCTTACATGCAACGCTGGATCAATCTTTACAGCCTGGTGCCGGCGATTTACCGCGTTCTGCCGCGCTGGGTTTATGTCCTGGCCGCACGCATGGCTTTGTGGAAGATGTCTCGAGAATGCGGCTGCCGCTATCCCAGTGTCGAACGTGCGATCGCCAAGCTGGCACCCCGTCCGTTACTGATGATCCATGGCGGAGCAGATAACTATATCCGCCCGGAATGGGCCCAGGAACTTTTCGCCCGTGCTGGGGAACCGAAGGAACTTTGGATTGTGGAGAAGGCCAAGCACAACCAGGCCGTCCTGGTTGCAGGCGAGGAGTACCAGGAACGCATTTGTCAGTTCTTTCACAAGCACCTGGCCCCCCTGCGCAAAACACGCTGGGAATCCCAGGAAGCGGTCAAGAGTGCCTGAGCTTTTGCTCGATAAAAGTTTCACGGATGGTATCTTCGGTAGATTCTCGCGCCGCTCACGGAGCAAGCGGACACCGGGAACGCGATTACGGGAGAAGCGCTCACGATGTTCTTCTGGTTGCTTCGAAAAGTGCTGGCTTTTTTTGCCAAGCGACAAGCGCGCCGCTGGGCTGGTGCGTTTGACCAGGCGACCCATCAGCCCCGCGAAGTACAGGAAGCGCTGCTACGCCGCATCCTGACGCAACATGCACAAACCGAGTTTGGACGGGAGCATCGTTTTTCCGAGATTCGTACATTAGCCGATTATCGCCGACACCTGCCCATCCGCTGCTATGAGGATTTTGAACCGTATATCGAGCAAGTCAAGCAAGGGCGGCTGGAGGCACTGCTCGGCGACGAACGAGTGCTGATGTTTGCGCTGACCAGCGGCACGACGCGGAGCCGTAAGTTTATTCCCGTGACCCAGCAATATCTGGCCGATTACCGCCGCGGCTGGACCCTCTGGGGACTGCACGTTTACGAGCAACATCGCGATGCCCTGATGCGACCGATTCTACAGTTGGTCAGCGATTGGGACGAGTTCCGCACCGAATCCGGAATCCCGTGCGGCAGCGTGAGCGGTTTGACGGCGCACATGCAGAAACGGCTCATTCGCTGGGTCTATTGCATGCCCAGTTGCACCGCGAAAATCCGCGACATCCAGGCCAAGTACTACGTGGCCCTGCGGCTGAGTCTGGCCCGAAACTTAGGTATGATCATCTCGGCCAACCCCAGCACGTTGGTGAACCTGGCCCGCACACTGGAACAGTATCAGCATGAACTGATCCGCGATCTGTACGACGGTACTTTGTATTCCGGCGTGGAGGTACCTCGGGCGGTGCGCGAGGCTTTGCGCCCCAAGTTACGCCGTCAGCGCCGCCGGGCGTGGGAGTTGGACCGCCTGGCCGAACGCAACAGCACCCTGCGGCCAAAAGACGTTTGGCCCCGGCTCGCTCTACTGGGCAACTGGACGGGCGGCAGCGTTGGCGCTTATTTACGGCTCTATCCGCGCTACTTCGGCGACACGCCCGTGCGCGACTTGGGATTATTAGCCAGCGAAGGACGCTTCAGCATCCCGCTGGAAGATCACACGCCCAGTGGCGTCCTCGACATCACCAGCCATTTCTTCGAGTTCATCCCCGTGGACGAAATGGATTCGTCCCAACCAACCGTCTTAGCCGCGCACGAAGTCGAGGAAGGACGCGATTATTTTCTCATCCTGACGACGGCCTACGGACTGTATCGTTACAACATTTACGACGTGGTGCGCGTGACCGGTTTTTATCACCGCACGCCCATGATTGCGTTCCTGAACAAGGGCAGCCACTTTGCCAATATCACGGGGGAAAAGCTCTCCGCCTTTCAAGTTTCCGAAGCAATGCGCCAGGCCCTCTCCGACCTCGACTTGGCGCTTACCAACTACACGCTCGCCCCTTGTTGGGATGAGGACCGACCTTATTATGGCTTGTTTATCGAACAAAGCGAACCGATTAGCGAGGCTCAGCTGCTTCAGTTGGCCGAAGCTCTAGACCGCAGGCTCCGCCTGGCTAACAGCGAATACGACGAAAAGCGTAAGAGTCGGCTGGGCGAAATTCGCGTAGTGCTGGTAGCGGCCCAGGGATTGCATGATTGGGACCGCCAACGGTTGCGCCGCAGCGGCGGCACTCCCGAACAGTACAAACATCCCGTGCTCTGGCCCGATTTCTCTTTTCGCGAGCAAGTGCCCATCGTCGCCGAACTTCATCCGACCGTCTCCGTCCATTAGAGGCTAACTGTGCGCCAGCGCGCGGATCGCTGCGTGGCCCTCCGGCAGAAGGCGATTTCATGGCCCAGGCAGGCAAATTGTCCGCACTAACTGGTCAATCTCGTCGAGTTCCGCCTGCAATGCGCGGCGAATGAGCTGACGTAATTTGCCAATCGGCTGGCCTAAGGTTTTTTCGTCCATCGTACGAACCATGTCGAGCACACGCTTGTGGCAGCTTCGACCCAAGGTCGCCAAATGCCTATGGTGTTCGTTAGTGCGATCAAAGGTGGGAATCTGCACCACTTCAAACGGCCTGCGATGGATGTCTCGTTCACCGCCGCCCCGGGTGGCGCCAAAGACGCCTTTCGTTTGATAAGGCTTGATTTCCTTGTCAATGGACGGCGCATTGAGTACAGCGCTCAAGTAATAGGCCTCTGCCGCGCTACGGAGATCGAGCCAATATGTCTTCGTGTCGCCGACAAATCCGCGAACCGGCAAGCCGTGCACCAGCTGCTTACTCACTTTAGTCGTGTCTATCACACAGGCACACAGATGAGTGCCGCTCGTGTTATACAGCAGCTTGTAAACGCCCGTAGGCTTCTGGGCAGTGAGTTTTCCTTGCCAATCGAGATAATCGAGTAGTTCTTCCTGAGATTTACGGTGTTTGTTCCAAATGTCCTCGGCCTGGCGGAGCCAATGAGCCAAGCCCGTCTTGCTGAGGCGGACGGCTTCGGTGTTGGTGAGCAATTTTCCTCGGGTCCACGGTAAGACCACCAGGGAAAGCTGCCGCCAACCAAACGGCAGCATGTCGTTGGAAAGCAATGTGGCGAAGAGAAAGTCGGCTTCAACCCGGCCGCGTAAACGAATTCCTTTCCAGGGAGGTTTTGCTTGACGCTCAATAGCGGGGTCGGTTTCCAACTGTGGCCGCGCGATGTCGGTAATCAGCGCTTCCATAGGGCGAACAAACCATAGGCAGCGCGGCACAATGGTGGCCCCATTGCGAAGCCGCTCGAGGTAGGGGCTTTTGCCCAGAGGCGACGGCGCGCTATACGTGGACTGGCGTAGCGCCAGGACTCGCTGCGCTTCCGGCCAACTCAAATTGCGGCGGGGCAATTGACCGGCCAGCTGGAGCAGGGGAACCGCTTGGCTCACTGACTGAGTGGCAGCGCTATCCCGCTTGACCCAAATCAACACACAGGCCGGCACATGGAAGAGCGGAATCACTTGTTCGCAGTCCACCAGGAGCCGCGCCTGAGCGACGTAATTTCTGCGGAAATGGGCATGTTGTTTAGCGCCGGTCAGGATGCTGCGCGGCATAACGAAGGCGAGAGTGCCTTGCTCGGCCAAATAACGATCAGCGCAGAAGGCAAAAAAGAGCGTCGCCAGTTCGGTCTGAGTGAACAGGTGAGTATGTCGTTTCTCCAGGAGATGGTAACGCTCCAGCACAAGATGGCGCACGCGTTCCTGATAATCCCTGCGGCGTATGTAGCGATAGGAAAGCCAGGGCGGATTGCCGACGACAAAGTGGAACTTTTTCCACGCCAATAGGGCGGGTCGCCAGGCATTTTTCAGGATGAATTGCCAGACACTGTCCGTGGCTGGCGCTTGCAACAACCAGCGCATCAGCCGCAGGTTGTTCAGCCAGAGCTGCGGCTGAGGTACCTGACGTTGGTCCAACCAACGGCGGAAACCAGCGTGAGCGTCGGTTTCGACATAGGCTGGGTCGGCCAATTCGAACAGCTTGTCCACGCATTGATTGAATAAACTCGGCTGATGGGCCATATCGGCTGGGACGTCGAAACTGTGGGGGAGGTGGCGCGGTTTTTTCTTGCCGGTGCGTTGGGCCAAGTCGTCTACACGAACCGGGATACTCAGCACCTGCCCGTTCAAGGAATGGTTCGGCAGGGCCAGGGTGTCGGCCATATAGATGGGCACGTGGAACGACTGCCGATACTCCTGCAAATCCCTGCCCAATGCCAGGATGAAATTGGTTCGGGCAATGGTGATGGCCAGAGGATGGACGTCCAGCCCTGCCAAATACTGTGCGCAATGGCCGACCAGTTGGGCGCCCGATATGCCGCTTTCGCGTAGCAATCGAATGGCCGTGAATAGGAACGTTCCCGAGCCGCACGCCGGATCGATGAGCGACGCGGTAGAGTTCTGTCCCGGAAAACCCGCCTGCCGCAGCGTCAACTCGGCCAACCAGTCGGGAGTGTAAAACTCGCCCAAGTCGTGCCGCGTTTCCGGGTCAACGAGCTCCTGGTAGAGTTCTTTGAGCAAGTCTTCCTGGATGTCCGTAAGGCTGTAGGCCGCGGTCAAACGACACGCCAATCCATGCAGCAGCGAGCGCACCGTGTCCTTTTCCAGCGCCGCCCAGGAGAAGAAGTCTTCCCCGACGAAATTGTCCAGACCTAATTGCACGAAGGTTTGCCCGGAAATAAGACCGTCTATTTCACCGCTGTGCGGTGCGCGGCGGTTCAGAACGACAAACGCCAGCACCCGCGCAAATAGAGCCAGATAAGTATGACGAAGGAACAACTCCTCGTTACCAACATCGCTGCCGTAAACAATACTCAACAAGCTCTGCCACTCCGCAAACTTGGTTTGGGCCGCGGGGTGGCTACCATGCCGTTGCCAAGCCTGCCGAAGCAGATAGAGGCTACGCCAGAAAGTGGGGCTATGCTGGCCGAACCGCAGCGCCACATCATCCGTCGTGGGCCGTAAATGTTTTTCATGAAACAGGTAACAATCGAGCCAGAGCCGACATTCCGCCGCCTGCTCCACGCGCAGTTGCAAGGCATTCACAGGTTCGAGCCGACCCTCGCGCAGGGCATATACTTCCAGCGTTTCCCCATCACTCAACAGGCCGAAATAACGCTCGGGATGCTCCTGGTTCGACAAATACCGCAACAACTGTTGCTGGCCTTCTCGGCGTTTAGCGTCATCGAGGCGGCGCTCAAACTCGAAGATCAGGTCGCCGTAGAGCACGTCGGCAAAACCACCCCGCACGCGCAGTCCTGGGATGTGCTTTTCCAGTTGCAGCGGCTCGGCCACTGCCAGGCGCGGAAAACTTTGCCGCAAAAACTGCAAAAACCCATCGCGGATACTGTCTTCCGAGGCGCCACGACTGCGCATCAGACGGAGTTGGTCAAGATAATTCCGTAAACAATCGCTGAAGTCGCTCATGCAGCTCACCAACATCCAGGGGCTTACTCACCAGGATGCGCTTTTCTCAAAATTTTAGTGCTCGCGCACCTCTGGTGCATGTGCGTAAGCTAAAGTTGAAAGGCTGGTGAGAGGAATTATAATACTCTTCGCTACAGCCCAGGTGGGGAAAGTCACAGCCCGAAACATAAGATAGGCAGGAGACAGGCGCATGCCCGAGGAAAAAGAAACGCGGTTAGTCGTTGAATGGAAGCGGTTGTTTCCCTGGTGGCACATTTTTCGTGCGTTCAGCATAGCGATGGACACGCGGAAGTTGACTCTGGCCGCGGGGGGTATCGTGGCCACATGGCTCGGCTGGGCCTTGCTGGCGTTGGTGTTCGACCCAGGCAAGCCGGCAGAAACGGTAACGGAGAGGAAACCTCAAACCACAGCCGTAGACAAAGCCTCTGGCGGTGCCGAACAAAGTGGGGAAAAGCTGGCTGGCACTGACGGAAAACCTAAAACGGACACCACCGCCCTACCGTCGCCCTCCGTTGAGTCGAAGCCGGAAAGCGCAGCCTTAGCTGCCCAGGAGCTGGCCCAACGACAAC
>JANWVZ010000162.1 GCA_025056555.1 Gemmatales bacterium
TAAAGAGGTGGGTCAAGAACTGCGGCAGCACTTGGGGTTAGGCAACCAGTTTAGTGAAGGGTACTATCACTCGCCTTCGATAGAAAATCTGATAGGGCCTATCGAAGTAGCCTTCACGTGGCCCGATATCTGGCTGGTGTTAGATCAAATAGGATTTGCCTGCCAAGCGTTTGCCAAGCGATATGCGCACAACCTTGAGAAAAGGGCCTTGGGGTTGCCGCGTCGGATCGGCCGGCCGGGTCAACCGACCCACGGCACGTTTAACCCGAAACCTCCAGTTAAAGACCGACATGCTTCGCCGGTTTGTATTCATGTGGCTAAGCAGGGCGATAAATATATTATCCGTGTGGTAGCTTTCCCAGCGCCGTATTTACCCGACTTGTCACAGAGCACTAAGTTTCTGGGAGAGTTTATGAAATACGTTGAAGCCGAACTGAAAAAGCGTTCCAGTCTATCACTGCCGCAAGTTTCATCAAGGTCTTCGGGCCCGGCAAGCTCCTCCTCTTCGAGCAGTTCATCTCCAACTTCTCCTTATAGGACTGGACAAGAAGTAAAGGCTGTCTTATTGGCTAAGAGAACTAAAAAAGGTGGCTGGAAAGCGCGAATAGTGAACAGCTCCCTGGAGGGGCCGATTGTCAACAGCAACGAGGTACCCGCTGATAAGAAACCCGGGGAGGAAATTGCCGTCGTCATTCAGTCAATCAGTGGTCGAGAGGCCAGGTTTCGCTATGTTCCATCCTCGCCGGAATCTAAGCGAAGCTAAACGCTACTCTAAGGCATAGGCGATGAAATCATCGTCAAGTTTGAGAAGCCCGCGCGTAGGTGGTTCAGCCCGTACGCGAATGATATACGGGAGGTGCCGGCAGTGTGGTTTGGAGGCCGTGTGAGGTCACAATCGGCCAGAAAAAGTGCGTAAGTTTCAGGTGTGCATTTATCCCGAAAAAAGCCTACCTGTTCAGGGCCGCCATTGCCCTCTTGTGGGGTTTGTAGTGGGCGAGATATATGCTGGGCTGCTGGGGCTAAGCTGTTGGACTGCTCACACCAAGAGATTGTTGTCAATTCCAAAATTCTCGTATTACCGCTCGCCAGAAGGGCTAGGCCGATATGATGGCGATTGGGCTTGCCCGCACTATGGTAGTCGCATAATAATTAACCTTGCGAAGCGCCCGTAGCTCAACTGGATAGAGCATCGGTCTTCGGAACCGACGGTTGGGGGTTCGAGTCCCTCCGGGCGCGCTGATGCCGGATGCTCTGGAGTTTGTCAGGCCACCGGTGCGACTTGCCTTTCGGGACCGTATTTTGCTTGGCTCCGTTTGTGGTAGGGACTGCGGAAGTACTTTTGGTCTTAGAACATCCAACGGGATCATGCAGTATTTTCCCGGCACGCAACTTCTGAGCGTGCTGAGCGATGGTCAGGCTAATCTCCTTCCATACGAGCCACTTCCGAAGAGTCCGGTTGGAACCGAAGATTATATACTCAGACGAAGCTGATGCCCCCAAGAGTGGCTCCTTAGACTAATGCGAATACAATCAACCTGGGGAACTTCGCGAATCAAGAAAGAAACATGACTTGATAGTGGGACTAAGCTATGTCGCATGCCATAAGTCAGGCATCGTCAAACGGCGTCAGCTCTGAAGCTACGCTACCGCAGGTGTTTGTTTTTCACCTAATGAGTTGGCCATACTTGCCTGCGGACTTTGCCCAGCGTTACGACTCCGCCTGGGTATGGTGTCCTAATAGTTTATATGATCCTCAGCGGGGTTATGAACTATATTGCGAGTATCTAAAAACCTTAGCATGGGCCGAGGAGTTAGGCTTCGATGGCGTTTGTGTCAATGAACATCATCAAAACGCTTATGGCTTAATGCCCTCTCCTAATCTAATGGCAGCCGCCTTGACGCAGTTGACCAAGCGGATTCGCATTGCCGTGATAGGCGACGCGTTGCCACTCTATAATCCACCGGTGCGAGTAGCCGAAGAATATGCGATGCTCGACGTGATGAGCGGCGGAAGGTTAATCGCGGGAATGGTCGTGGGCAGCGGCCCAGAGTATTTTTCCTATCAGGTGAATCCCACCTATGCTCGCGAGCGTTTTCGGGAGGCCCTGGAATTAATTATTCAAGCTTGGACAAAGCCAGGGCCTTTTCTGTGGAATAGCAGGCATTATTTCTTTCGCCACGTTAACATCTGGCCACGTCCCTTACAACAACCGCATCCACCGATCTGGATTCCAGGGATCGGCAGCTTAGAGACTATCGAGTTAGTGGCTGAGAAGCGCTTTTCCTATATGGGGCTTCCCTACTTTCACATTGATATAAATAAGCGGGTCTTTGATCGGTTTCGCGAGTCGTGTGGTAAGCTTGGTTATGAAGCGAAACCCGAACAAATGGGCTGGGGTGTCGCTGTATATGTGGCAGAAACCGACCGCCAAGCCTACGAAGAATTCTGGCCGCATTTTCAGTATTTCGTTCACAACTGTCTCAAGGGGATTGGTCTCGTGCCACCTGGATATACGTCGGAAAAGTCGGCCCGGGCGATTTTGTCGCAGCTCGGCGCATTTCTATCACCCGAGCATAGCTGGAAGGACATTGAGGAAGGTTATTACGCTATCGTAGGAAGTCCCGCGACGGTGCGTGATAAACTCTTGCACTGTATAAATTACTTAGGTGTCGGCGTACTTATGTTAGGTTTTCAAGCGGGCTCCTTGCCTCATTCGCTGGCGCGGCAGAGTCTAAGTTTGTTCGCGCGGGAGGTGTTGCCTTATTTGAAACAGGCCAGAATTGCCACACCAACGCCAGAAAAATCAACGCCCCGCCCCAGATAGTGGGTTGCTCCGGTATTTCACGGAAGAATAGATACACCCAGAGCGGATTGAGTAACGGCTCAACCAGAGTAAGCATGCCTGCTTCCTGAGACGGAACTGTCTTGAGCCCCCGTGATACTAACCAGTACGGTATGGCCATCTGGATAGTGCCAAAGGCGAACAAAATGAAGAGTTGGGTGAGATGCGGTTGTTGATAGAAGCTTAGGATGGGCAACAGCGTGAAAGCGGCGGCCGCGTGGTTGAGCCAGGTGAGCCAGGAGCTGGAGTAATCTCGTAACAGGCGTAAACAGAATACGACGCCTGCATAAGCCAATCCGCTGCCGAGGGCGACTAAGGTGGCAACTAAGCTTGACGGGTCTAAGTACAGGTTGCTGAGTCCGGACACAACAATGACACCTACGCCGCTTAGTGCTATAGTAAGGGCCAGGATTTCGCGTTGACTGGGCCGTTCTCCTAAGAAGACAGCAGCGGCGACATAGAGCCAGAACGGTGCGGTGTATTGCAGGATAATAGCGTTGGCGGCGCTGCCCAGGCTGAGAGCGGATACGAAGAGAGCGTTCATAATGGCAAAAGAGATCGGCATCGCGATGAGAAGCGGATGCCAACGGATGTCCCGTAAGCGTAACGCTGGAGCTAAAGAGATAGAGGCAAACAGGCAACGATAGAAAGCGATAAGCAGTGGAGGAACAGGTGGATCAGCCCAAGAACCGCTGGAGGGATGTCTAAGTAAGCGCACAAATAATCCACTCAGGCTCCACAGTACACTGGCGCTGATGATGAGTAAACGACCGTGGGCGAGGGGAGATAGATACATAGAAGTAAATCACTAGCGGAGCGAGAGGAATAGGAGCAACGCGAAGAGCGTAACGGCTGCTAATCCCAGTAAACCCCACCACCATAAAGATCGGCGAAGCGGCATTTGCGGAAGTTGGGATTTCTTGAGGGCCGCTTCTTGTAATGCAGGTTGGAAGCGGGGATATTGTTGGAGCTTATGGAAGGGTCCCTGCGGGGAGGTAGCGACTTGGGAATCGGGACTCAGTTGGCCGCGAGCGATGGCTTGCAGGAGTTGGTCGG
This sequence comes from Gemmatales bacterium, assembly GCA_025056555.1. Lineage (GTDB taxonomy): Bacteria > Planctomycetota > Planctomycetia > Gemmatales > HRBIN36 > HRBIN36. The sequence goes on from JANWVZ010000162.1 coordinate 3,900, forward strand.
TAGTGAATCGGCGAACGCGCACTTTGCCGGAGTTGTAGGAATCCCGCACGTACCAGAGTCCCTTGGAATCGGAATTCTCCTGGAGGTCGAGAACCGTAGCCGCTTCCAGAGATTGGGCACGGAGCTGGGCCACGGGGTCTCGATGGGCTAACACGGGGTCGGCAAAGCTCAGGTATTGACCGGCGAGTTTCGTGCGTTCCAAGGCAACGATGACCTCGCTCATAGTTTGGAAGCGGTCTTCGGGACGGTGTGCCAGCATGCGGTCCAGGATGCGACTGAGGTCTTCGGGGATATCAGGATTGACTAAGTGAGCGGGGGGATAAAGGCCTTGCTCCTTTTTCTCCAGAATCTCGACCTGATTCTTTCCGTCAAAGGGCACGCGCCCCGTAAGCATGTGGTACAAAGTGGCGCCCAGGGCGAAGATATCGGAGCGAGCATCGGCATCGCGGGCATTCATGGCCTGCTCGAAGGGCATGTAGTACGGGGTGCCAAACCCTTGACGCATGCCAGTCAGCGTTGAAGATTGGTCGGTCTGCTTCGACAGACCCAGGTCGGTGAGTTTTGCAACACCGCTGCGGGTAATGAGAATGTTTTCCGGCTTGATGTCGCGATGAATGATGTTGTGGGCGTGGGCATATTCCAAGGCTCGAGCGACATCCAGAGCAACGTGGAGAGCATCCTCGATGCTGAAACGTCCGTGTTCATCCAGATACTGTTGGGCACTGAAGCCATCCACATATTCCATGACCAGGTAGCGTACCTTATGGTGCTCGTCGTACTCGGTACCGTAGCCCCGTACCAGATTAGGATGGCTGAGGCGCGAGGCTATTTCTGCTTCGCGAATGAACCGCTCTACGAGTGCGGAGTTTTCCTGCAAATGTTTGGCCAGAATCTTGATGGCGACGTCGCGCTGATGCTGTTCGTCGTAGGCATAGTAAACTTCGCCCATGGCGCCTTCGCCGACTTTCCGCAGCAGAAGAAACCTACCGAGGCGGTCGGGGGTTCGAGTCGTGCCATTGTCCGCAGGTTTGGGAGGTGCCGGGGAGGAAGCGACTTGTGTTTTATCCAACTCTTCGCGCAAAGCATGAGCCTGGTTGGGCTGAAGTAAATGCCTCTCCAAGAGGATCTCGACCAAGTCAGAATGGGACGATTTGGAAGAACTGCGGCGGCGCTGCAAAAGTTCCACGCAGGCGTGGCGTACTTGGACAGGGTCCACGCCAAAACGGCTGACAGCCAGCCGCGCGATTCGCCGATCGTATGCGGTTAACATGACCCTCCCCACCTGCCTTACCGCAAGTACGGTACCGACACGCGCGGTTCGTCGGTGTTAGCCGATTCGGAAGTCGGTCTTGTCATGACTCGGCAAGTTAAATGTATCAATCGGGCTTCATAACACAAGTGTGCAGTGCAAAAAATTCGTGTAGCCTTCTGCTACGGCGCGAATTATGGAGACGACGAACCTGCAGGCTGGTCAGGCCGCTGGCGGCTGCATTGTGCTGGTGGGAGCGAGTGTACGAGCTTTGGCGTTTGCAGTTCTGCGCGCGGGTTGGTCACCATGGTGTGTGGACCTGTTCGCTGACGCCGATCTGCGCGCGGTCGCAGCATGTCAGCGGATTACCAGCGAGGATTATCCATATCGGCTGGCGGAGTGGTTGGCATGTCGGACACCGAAGCGAGCACCGGTGATGTACACGGGCAGGCTAGAGAACCATCCGCAAGTGTTGCACCGCATCCATCAGGTGCGTCCGCTTTGGGGCAATGATGCAGCGACTGTCCGTGCAGCACGCGATCCGCAACGGTTGCAGTTGGCGTTATCGCGATGGAATTTCCCCTTTGCCGATTGGAGTTATTCGTGTGCGGACATACCCACGGATGGGAGCTGGCTAGTGCGTGGGCCGAGAGGTGTTCAACGTTGGCGGGGGCAACGTGTGGCAGCAAAGCCCGCTTATTGGCAGCGCTATGTCGCAGGCGAGCCCGCCTCCGCCGTGTATGTCGCCGATAGTCAGCATTGTGTACTGCTTGGAGCCACTTGGCAACTGGTCGGTGTACCTTTTTGTCAGGCGCGCGAGTTCCAGTGGTGTGGCAACGTTGGCCCGATGCCTTGCAGTCCAGAACTAAGAACCAAGCTATTGCGATTGGGCGAAGGGCTGACGCGTGAATTTGGCTTGCGCGGGATATTCGGCGTGGACTTTGTGCTACAAGGAGACATGCCGTGGGTAACGGAAATTAATCCGCGCTACCCCGCTTCCTTGGAGGTGCTCGAGTTGGCGCTAGGTCTGTCCTGGTTCCCGATGCACGCCGAGGTGTTCCCAGGAGGAGCATGCGCCGACGCCAATCCAGGAACTGAATTATCCAGGCCGCTATATGTCGGCAAAGCGGTGTTATTCACCTCGAGACCTGTGAAGTTCCGAGCAGGTGTTTTGACCGATTGGGCGCCGATGCTTACGCCATGGCTGACGCGGTTTGACGTGGCGCTGGCTGATGTGCCTGAAGACAGTGCTCTGATCTCCGCCGGAGCGCCTTTGTTGACGGTGTTAGCACAAGCGGAAACGCTCGAGGCCTGCCAACTCAAGTTACAACAAGCCGCGCACGCGGTTTATTCTTTGCTGGAGAAATCGGACTGATCGTGTCGCACTCGGTGAAGCTTTTCAAGTCGGTTATCAGGTAGTCCATGATTAGCGCTGACTGCGGTAGCGAAGAATGCGGTGCGCGGCAACGGCCTGTAAAACAAACAGGAAGAGTAACCAGGTGAAAGACTGATTCGGTGTGAATCGGCGATCTTGCGGAAAATGACCGTTGGCGAGATCGATACGGGGAACCGGGGAGCTTGGCTTGGAACCGACAGCAGGTGATGCGTTTTCGTCTTGGTTCATCGCGTCTGCCTCGGCAACAAGCATGCCTTCAAACGTCCAGCGGGAGGGCATGAGATAGGCAACTGCCTGGATCAGTTTAGGCATTTTATGGATGGGTAGCATAGCCCCGCCCAACACTACCATCGGGATGAGTATCAGGGGCAGTAAGCCGACCGCCATTTCGGAAGTGCGAGCCAGAGCAGAGACACACAAGCCGATGGCCAAACCTGAGAGTGCTGCGGTGAGAGTAAACGCATACATCTGTGAAAATCTCGCATGCCAGTCGCACAAGGGAGCAATGACCACAAGTAACACAAAGCATTGCAAGACGCACAGTGCTCCCAGAACGGCGAATTTGGAGAACAAGTAGGGAAACAACCGTAGGCCGACCATGCGTTCACGACGAAAGATGGCCCATTCGCCGACAATCTCTCGTGCCGAGTTGGAACAGCCGAACCATAAAGCCGCCAGTCCAGTAAGGAAAATGGTCAGGGGCCGCGCTTGTACATAATCCTGCGGGTTATCGCTGGCAGCGTCTTTGCCGAAGACCAGGACGATGAGCAAGGCGACTACGGGGGCCTGTGCCAGCAGAATAGCCGTGCCCCAGGTGTCGCGGAGCTTGACCCGCATACAACGGCGCACCAACGTCCAAGCCTGGAGCCAAGCCGGCGTGGGGTAAACCTTCGAGGCTGAGCCGGTGTTATGACGAGCGTGCCGCTGTGTGCTTCCCGTTTGCCTTTGCCGTTGTTCAACAAAATCCCTGTAATACTTCGACTGCCGGTATGCTTGGGCCCAGTAGCGCGCCGGCTGACGGCTCAGGCCCCGCAGGATTTCATCCGGCAAGGGATCAGCACCCGGTTTCAGATGGGCAAGCCCTTGTGGGTTGAAAAAGTACACCGCATCAGGATAAGCTGGTCCGAAATAGACTAACTCGCCGGGTTCAGAGCTGTTGCGGTCCTTGGCCACGAGGATCAGTTCATCAAACAACCGATAGACATCGAGTCCGGGCTGGTGGATGGTTACCACGATAATCTTGCCGCTATCGGCCAATCTG
>JANWVZ010000163.1 GCA_025056555.1 Gemmatales bacterium
AGAGACTTAGAATCCCGTCGGGACGCACTAGAGCACAGGCGAAGATGAAGCCGCAGAGTTCGTCACAGGCATATAGCGCTTTTTCCAGCGGTCGAACCCGGGGACAGTCAGGGAGATAGTCGGCATGGGACTTGATCGCATAAATAATTTCCTCAGGCCAGCCTCGCTCCCGGAGAATTTCCGCTCCCCGTAAGGGATGATCCGGAGGGTTAGGCCAGCGCTCATAGTCAAAATCATGAAGTAAGCCCACGATTCCCCAGAGTTCTTCATTTTCGCCGAGCTTGCGCGCATAGGCGCGCATGGCATACTCCACAGCCAGCATATGGCGAATCAGGGCTGGATTGCTTGTGTACTCCTTTGCCAGCTGCCAAGCCTCCTCACGCGTCTTCATCTCCAGTTCCTTATTTAGCTTTCACATACTTATCTAGGAAATTGACCATTTTCGGATAAGCATCTAAGCGATTCTTCAGCTTAGCTAAGCCGTGGCCTTCATCTTCATAGCGTAGATACTCTACGGGAATGTTTCTCCTTCTCAGGGCGGCGACGATTTGTTCCGCTTCGCCAATCGGGACGCGGGGATCATTGGCACCGTGAATAATCATCATGGGACATTGAATTTTGTCCACGTGGCGAATGGGACTAATTTCCTCCAAGAAAGTTCGGTGTTCGCGCAAGTTGCCATACTCGGCTTCGCGGTGAGCCCGGCGATACGGTCCAGTATTTTCTAAAAACGTGACAAAATTTGCGATGCCGACGACACTAATCCCCGCAGCAAATAGCTCGGGATATCGGGTGACACATGCGAGGACGATAAATCCGCCGTAGCTACCACCATAGATGGCAATACGTCTAGGGTCAGCTTTCTTCTGATCGCGCAGCCAATAGACACCCCAGATCACATCTTTCACGGCGTCCAATCGTTTGGTGACATTGTCTAAGTTCATATAGTGTAAGCCATAGCCCGAAGAACCACGAAAATTAGGCGCAAGGATACCGTAGCCCGCTTGGAGAAAATATTGGAACAGAGCGCTAAATTCGGGTCGGGTTTGACTTTCGGGGCCACCGTGAGGATAAACGATCACGGGAGGCAGGCGCTTGGATTCAACATCGCGCGGGGCGTAGTACCAAGCGGGTATAGTGAGTCCATCGAAGCTCTTATAACGAACTAATTCTGGCTCCACAAGAGTGCTAAACGGGATGCCCGCACGGCTGCTGAACGTTAGCTGTTTAGCTTGCTGAGTATTCAGATCTAATAGCCAAATATCCGGATTATATCTAGGCCCGTTGAAGACGAATGCGAGCTTAGAGCCATCGGGAGAGAATTCCAGTTGTGAAATTGTGCCCAAAGGCAGGTGGGGCGAAAATCGCTTAGTCAGATTCTCGCGGTGGGCACAAACTAAGACCGATCGGCCGTCGTGATTTTCCAGCCAAGCCAGCCAAGGACCTCGAAGCGCCACCTCGACAGCCTCAATTTCATGGGGGGATTCGTGAATATATTCGAGCTTACCCGTGCTCAGTTCGATGCGTGCTAATGCCAAAAGATCCCGGCCGCCATGAGTACTGACGCAGTAGATAAACTTACCATCTGGACTGAAACGAGGCGACTCATATTGAGCATGGCCCTGGTGCGGTGTCAAGTGCCGTGCTTGCTTTGTGGAGAGGTCTAACAGATATAGGTCTTGATTATAATTCGACTCCGGTCGGCTGACCAAAACGGATCGACCATCAGGAGAAAAACTGACTGGCACATAATAACCGCCAGGACCGGTCTGCACTAACGTCGGTTCAGTGTTTGGAGCGGCACCCTGAATATAGATATCGAAACGGTCAGGTTTCAGGCGATTGGCTGCGAAGCAAACCCATTTCCCGTCGCGGCGCCAGGCACCGAACAGGTGGATAGCTTCGGGAGAGCGACTAAGATCGCGGTAGTCCCAACCGTCGGTAAGTCCGTGCTCGGCGGCCACGCCTACGCCCTGCAGGTGAAACAACTGTGTGCGTTCGTTACCACCAGAATCTTGCGAGAAGATAAGTTCATGACTTACTGGACTATACCAGACGCCGCGAACGCTCTCTTGTGTGAAGGTTAGGCGTGTGGGCCAGCCGCCGGTTATGGGAACTTGCCAGACCTGAGAGAGTCCCGTGATGTTCGTCAGGAATGCCAGATAGTGTCCGTCTGGGGAAAATGTGGGAGAGCTGGCGGCTTGAATATTGAGAAATCGTTCGATGCTATACTGGGGTATATTCATAGCATGCTCCGAGGTTGGTGGGGAATGGCCATCATAAGATCATAGGGTTAGACATTTAAGGAGCGACGACGCAAGTAGCGGAAGATGCCAAGTGCCGCTAACATAATTAGGCCAAAGCTCGTGATGAGCCAAAAAGCGATACTTGGCTTAGCAGTATAGTGCCAGATGAAACCGACTAGAGGGGCACCTAAGGCACCGATGCCAAAAGTGAGGGCAAATTTCGCGCCGTAAGATAGTCCCCATCGGCGTGCTGACGTACCTTCCGCTAAGAGACTATTCTCAACAGGTTGTTGGGCAAAGAGGGCGACCGCAAGGTTAGCAGCTATAGCCATGGTGAGTACCGTGTGGTTAATGGAGGCCAAACAGGCGGCGAGGGGGGCCATGAGGAGGACGGCGAGCATATAGATCGGAAACGGCCCGAATCGTTGCGCCAGGCAGCCACTGCCATATTGGCCGATCGTGCCAGCTAGTAAGACAGCAAACGTAAATAGCCCTCCTTTAGCGAAAGCCTGGGCTTGGGTGGCGTCCCCTGTTAGGTGTATAGGTAAGGCGGTGACTAACACACGATAATTAAGTCCTCCCAGTATCATACAGAGATAAAGTAAAGCAATAGCGATCCAGGGAAGCGGGCGGTTAGAAAGCCAAACTGAGTTCCAGTCCTGGGGAGACTTAGAACCACTCGGCATGGGAAGTGGCTTGCTTATGGGACGCATCAGACAACTGGCTAATAGGCTGATTAGCGCGATCGTCCAAAATGCGCCTTGCCAATAGTCGAGGCTGGTCCAGAGGGCCCCGAGAAAAGGTCCGACCGCCACACCAATACTGCCCGCGACGCCATTGACCCCGAGAGCCCATTCGCGGCGTCGAACACCACTGGCGAGTAACGCGATACCCGCAGGATGATAGACACTGAGCACGCTGCCTAATATCGTAAGAGCAATAAAGAGCGCCAAAGGACTATTCGCCAAGGCAACCAGGGTGGCCGCTACAGCAAGGGCGAAGAAATACCATTGCAGGACGCGACCAGAGCCCCAACGGTCTACTGCCAGACCAGTAGGAATAGCGCCTAAGCCCAATAGTACATAACCAAGGTAAGGTAAAGAGGTGACGAGGCGCGGGTCGAGGTCGAACTGTCGGCGGATGGCGGTGAGCGCGCCCGTAATGGCTAGCTCGCCAATGTGACATAAGGTATGGCCTAGGCTACTCAGCGCTACGATGGCCAGCTCGTGCGTAGTGTGCGTCGCGGGAGCTAACGTGTCGGTTATCGGTGGAGGCCCTTTGGTTGTGCTTTCAAGTCCGTCGGTGTCCTGGAGCATAGATATTTCCGAGGCTTAGTCATTAAGCGAGCGGTTCGGAGAAATATATTGATAGTTGGGAAGCTGACCAGGTTAGTCTAAGAGTCGTTGGAGTGTTTCGAGGTTGCGGGCATCCCAGTCGGTATCTTGATGATGACCTTTAGGGGTTTCGAGAATCATAGGAAGTTGTCGAAACTGTCGGCAATGCAGGACGTGGCGAAAGCCTTCCAGGCCAATGTGGCCATAGCCAATGTGGGCATGTCGATCGAGGCGGCTAGCGAAAGGCTTGGCACTATCGTTGAGATGCCAGGCATAAATGCGTTCCAGGGAAAGATGTGTGTCAAGTTGGCGGAGGGTGCGGAGCCAGGCGCGGCGGGGTGTGAGGGGGTAACCTGCGGCGAAAAGATGGCAGGTGTCCAGACAGAAACCGAGCCAAGTAGGATTTCCGAGTTCGCGGACGATGTAGGCCAATTGTTCGAGTTGCCAGCCCAGCGAAGTGCCCTGCCCCGCAGTGTTTTCAATGAGTAAGCGTGGGGAGCACTGGGAACAACGCTGTTGGGCTTGGGCCAGCGCGGCAATGATGCGATCGAGTCCTGCTCGTTCGCCCGCGCCGCCATGAGCGCCTGGGTGGACGACGAGGTAATCAAGGCCAAGTTGGTGCGCCCGATGCCATTCCTCGATGAGAGCCTCGATGGATCGGTGGTAAAGCGCTGGTTGCGGTGAGGCAAGGTTGATAAGGTAACTATCGTGCGCGAGGAGCCAACGAGGTTTGAGTCGTTGACGGGCTTGCTGGAAGCGTTGTACTTCGGACTCAGTGATCGGCTTGCTGCGCCACTGGGTATTGTTCTTAGTGAAAAGCTGGACGGCTTGCATGCCGTAATGCTGGGCGGATTCGAGCGATTTGTAGTAACCGCCAGCAATGGATAGATGCGCTCCGAGGTAGGGCATATCAGGAGAGCGTTGATAGTTTATCGGTGGCTGCGGAATAGTTGGCAAAAGGAGGGCGTATTGCTTGCCCAAGAGGGCAGGAATGATGGAGTGTGGAACAATTCAGGGAAGCGGTCTCGGTTGTCAAGGTGCTTGCTTGTGTCGAACCATCTTGTGGCGCTGCAAGAGATGTCATGCGATGAAACTCCGCAATAGCGTGAGCCAGAACACGGGGGTGTGTCCAATTCGGGAAATGCCCACTGGCGCGGATGCGAAAACCGATAGCCTGGGGCAGGGTGGTCAGAAGCTCACCTTGACAAGTGGCAGGCACCAACGGATCCTGGTCAGTCGAAATGACCAACACTGGGCGGTGAATCTGGGGCAAAATGGGTCGAAGATCGGTATGGGCGAGTTCCTTCGCCCAGTGCGTCCAGGCCCGGAAAGAAACCCGAGGCCAGCGCCGAAGCGGGGGCGGTGCCTCTAGCTTCGCTGGCCGTCGGAAGAGTCGCGCGTAAGCGCTTTGAGCAGGAGCAGTCGTTGCGAGTAGCCTCGGTGCTAGGGCACTGCGTAGTTCGGCATGATACGGTGTCAAGCAGGCCCAGCGTCGGGGCAACAAACGTCCCAGGCCGAGTAATTTCACCTGCCAGCGGGACAGCGGACGATAGGCGAAGCCACAGACTGACACCGTACGAGCTATGTATTGCGGAAAACAATAAGCTGCCAGCAAGGCCACCGCTGCGCCATAGGAATGACCAACTAAAGTTGCGCCCCTTATATGAAGTCGGTTGAGCAGGCGTATCAGGTCCTGCGTCAACTCCGTTAGTGAATATTCCTGCAAGCGTGCGGTATCCCGATAACCATCCGGCAGATTGTAGGCAATGATGCGGAAGTGCGACTTAAGCTGAGAGGCCAGTGGAAAGAAGGCGAGAAAACTGTCGGCCAAGCCGTGAATGCACACCAACGCTGGGCCTGTGCCCCAGGAAAAATACTCGGCTTCGTACCGGCCGAGGTTGATTGTGCCGACGTGGGCTTCTTCAGCAAACGCATGCCACCAGTCGAGCCAAGGCAGATTGTGTGCGGACATGGTGGGGAGTTCTGGTTACGGTTTTTCGCCAGGGGAGCGAATCGGTTTAGCCGGGGATTCTCCGGGAAAAAGCGATTTATGGGGTGGAGGCGTGCGGGACAAGAGTTCGCGTTTGCGGAGCATGGCGTTGAAGCGCACGCTGTCGAGAAAAGCGACATTGGGTCCACTGCGGATGCCTGCGCCGACCTCGCGGCGGATGAAATCAAGAACCTCGACGTCTTCCACGCGGAGCATGAGACTATTAAGTTTCTTAGCAATCATAGCGGGTGGGCAGCGATGAGCCAGCGGCGCCGTGCGGTTCAGGGCACGGACTAATGCGGGAATTGCTTCGACACCGAGTTGTTGAAACTCCTGCACCGCTTTCGGATCCGGGCGGATGCCCAAGTCGTGTTGAATGAAACGTTCGATGATCGCGTCGAGGCGATCTTCCTCTTCAGGGGATAATTCGCCGGGTCGGCCCGTAAAGCGACGCGGCGGTTTCCGTGGCTCGGAGTTAGCAGATACAGCGGGGGACACGGTTTTTGTTGGTGATGCCACAGGGGTTGGTTGGGGTTCGCTGGACGGTTTGGGCTTCCGTAGCGCGGCGGGGGCGCCGTCTGGTTTCGTCGCGGATGGGGACGATTGGCCGAAAATCGATCCGGTGGAAAATAACATTCCGAGCCAAAGCATTAAGAAAAATATAGTTGGTGCGGTTCGTCTGCTCATGGATTGCGACTCCGATACTGTGCCGACGCCTTAGTTAGCATACGCTGGCAGAACAGTGGCAGCAACCGTGCCGTAACGGTTTCATGGACTTCGCAGGTTCATGGATTAGCGTCGGGATAAAACTTGCGGCGCTGTTGGGCTAATTCCCGCAATAACGGTGGCGGGGTGAAGCGTGGACCCAAATGTTGATAGCGTTCTAACCGTTGCAGGATTGTGTCGGCCCCCAGTTCGTCGGCCCAGCGCAATATGCCGCCACGCCACGCCGGAAAACCGATGCCCAGAATCAGTCCCATGTCCACATCGCCCGGGTCGCGGACGATCCCCTCGCTAAGAACACGTACTGCTTCGGTGAGCATGGGGAGAAAGAGGCGGTCGGTGATTTCTTCAGGCGAAAACTTACGATGCTCCCGGCGGCAGCTTTGAAGTATCGGCAATAACGCGGGATCATCGGCTCCCTGCCGAGCATCTCTGGCGTAGTTGTAAAAACCTGCACCACTTTTTTGGCCGAGCCGACCTGCCTCGACCAGCGCTGGCACGATGCGATTTTCCACGAAACGGTCGGGAAACGCTTGTTGCAGGACACGACCGGCAAACAAAGCGGTGTCCAAGCCAACTACATCCTGCAACGTCACTGGCCCCATGGGCATACCAAACTCCACAGCGATTCGGTCGAGTTCTCGCGGCTCAACGCCCTCTTCGAGCAAGAGCATGGCTTCGTTCAGGTAAGGGAACAGTATTCGGTTCACCAGAAAACCGGGACTATCCTTGACGACGATGGGGGTCTTCCCGATGCGCTTGGCGAAGGCTACAAGGTGGATGACCGTTTCGTCGGCAGTTTTTTCGCCCCGTATGACTTCCACTAACGGCATGCGTTCCGCGGGATTGAAGAAATGAAGTCCAGCGAAGCGTTCAGGTCGTTGCAGCACGCGGGCCATTTGTGTGATGGACAATGTTGAAGTGTTGGAAGCCAAAAGTGTATCGGGGTCCACGTGCTTTTCTAATTCGGCAAATAGACGAGTTTTCAGGTCGAAATTTTCGGTTACGGCCTCGATGATAAGTTCGCGGTCGGCCATGGCAGCCAGGGTTTGTGTGGTCCCGATGCGGGCCAACGCGTCCGCTGCTTCTTCAGGCTTCCAGCGACCTGCCTGGACACGCTCCAGAAAACTGCGTTCGATTCGCTGCAGCGCCTGATTCAAGATTTCGGCGGAGACGTCTGACAGTTGCACGAATACACCTCGGCGTGCCAGCACACTGCTGATACCAGTGCCCATGATACCCGCGCCCAGTACGCCGACGCGCGTGACGATTCGCGGTTGAGCAACGAGTTGACTGACACCAGGATCCTTCTGCAGACGCTGCTGTTGGAAGAACACGGCAATCAAGTTCCGTGCTTCGGCGGCCGTGGCCAAACGCAGGAAGGTCTCCCGTTCGTGGCGCAAACCGT
>JANWVZ010000164.1 GCA_025056555.1 Gemmatales bacterium
GGCAGCAGCAACTTCGACGGCTCGATGTGAAATAGCACAAGAGAGCCGAACGCCACTTGTTGACCGCTCAGCACATCTGTCTGAATATGATCGGCAGAATTTTGCTCGCCGTCGTTTCCGAAGGGCGCCAGGTAAATCGGACATGTTTCGCCACTCCGACCTTAAGTGTTCCCAACCTGCAAGGTTCGTCAATCTCGCCGGTCGCTGCGCCAAATCGGGCATGTGCGCTATGTGTCCACGACTGATGGCCATCTATAGACGGTTCTCTCGTGGACCTTCCGTGCACCCAACTCGACAACTTAGAGCATTGACGAGATCCCTCCAATTCAACGATAAATCAGCTAAGAGAAGAGTCCACGGCAGCAATTGTGGAAGGGCACGCAATATGCTTTTTCAGGCAGCGGAACCGACTCCTGAGGATGTCTCAATTCTCCTGTCGGTTGAAGTGGCGGGCGTTGCGCGTTCCCAGGAAGGAAGTATGGAGGAACCCTGAGGGAACATAGAGATTTCTCCGCTTTGGCTACGGAATGTTTTTGGCCGGCTGCTAATTTGAGGCGACAGAATCCGTGGACATTAAGGTTCTTTCACACTGGTTGTGTCATGGGCCTTGCCAGGAAGCGGGAACAGAGGCGAGTAATGTGTAACAAGAGCCGGCTTCCATTGTCAGGAATGTCGTTTCTGAAACCGTCCAACAGAACGTCGAGCGTCGGCCCTATGGCAAAAGCTGGCCCTGGCTGGACGACATCTCCCGCAACATTCGATTTTTTCCGAATTCAAAATGTCAGAATTCTCGGCATCAAGAGCAAGCCGTCGGCTGACGGTGTGTTATTGGTGCTCCGAGGGAGAATGTTTTCAACCCCAGGCGCAGCCGTAGGATCATGGCCCGGGGGAGGTGTGTCATTGATGCTCCGAGGGAAAATGTTTTCAGGGCGTAAGGGGTGGTGAATCAGTTTTCGTCGTCGCGCCAGAGACGGAGGGCTTCGAGGGCGTAGAACTGGGGCAGACCGAGGCGGTCGTAAAGTGCAGCGGTGTGGCGGTTGCGCTCTTCGGCGCGTTGCCAGAATTCGCGGGTGTCGGAACCGGGGAACATGGGGCGATCTTTTTGGGACTGATGTTTGAAGATGGCCAGTTTCTTGCGTTCGAGTTCGTGAGGGCTGAGAGGCACGGCGCGGTCAATCTCGTGGGGTTCCCATTCTTGCCAGGCGCCGCGGTACATCCAGACCTCGAATTGGCGGCCTTGGCGGCGCAGTTGTCGTACGGCGCGGAAGATGGCTTCGGCGCAGAGGCGATGGGTGCCGTGCGGGTCAGAGAGATCGCCGGCCATGTAGATTTGGCTGGGTTGGAGACGGTCGAGGATCTCGGTGACGACGGCGACGTCTTCAGCGGAGATGGCTTTTTTCTGGATGGTGCCCGTGCGATAAAAGGGCATGTCGAGGAAGTGCAGTTGTTCGGGGGGAATGCCGACGCTGCGTGCGGCGGCGCGCGCTTCGGTTTCACGAATCAGGGCCTTGATTCTCAGCACTTCGGGCTTGTCGGGTTCGCCGGGTTTCTTGTGGGCGAGCAAATCACGGATGTGTTGGGCAACTTGGGTTGTGCGTTCAGGGGCGATGTCAAAATAGTGGTTGAAGGAGGCGACGAAATCGGTGAAGCGAAGGGCGTCGTGGTCGAAGACGGCAATGTTGCCGCTGGTCATGTAAGCAATGTGAACGGTGTGGCCGTGGGCCACGAGATGGATCAAGGTGCCGCCCATGCTGATGACGTCGTCGTCCGGGTGGGGACTAAACACGAGCACGGTGGTAGGCACAGGGCCGCCAGGATTCGATTCGATGGTTTTCATCAGGTCGTCGAACACTTGCTGAGCGATGCGTTGGGCGGGACCCTGTTCGCGGAGCAGGTCGAAGAGGTGGTGTTCGCGGAAATCGTCGTCGGTGAGCATGAGGAGCGGTTTGTTCGCGCGGAAACTTAGTTGGATAATGGCGCGGCGGAGGAGTTCTGGAGTCCAGCTCACAGGACCGAAGCGCCAGGGTTCGCGAATCGCAGTGAGTTGTGCAGCGGCAGCCTCGTCGAGGATGAAGGTGGCATCAAGATGCTTTTGCAGGTGGCTGGCGGGCACGGCCTCGGAGGGTTCGTCTTCCACAGCGCCGCGAACGATTTCCGCTTTGTGTTCACCGAAGGCTAAGAGCACGATTTTCTTCGCGTCGAGGATGGTGCCGACGCCCATAGTGATGGCCTGATGAGGGACATTTTCCTCACCGAAGAAGCCGCTGGCGGCGTCGCGGCGCGTGACCGGATCGAGAGTGACGAGTCGAGTGCGGCTGGTGCGCGTGGAACCGGGTTCGTTGAAGCCGATGTGCCCGGTGCGGCCAATACCCAGCACCATCAGGTCAATGCCGCCAGCACGGCGAATTTTCTCTTCGTATTCGGCGCAGTATTCCTCCACGTGTTCCAGGGGTACGGTACCGTCGGGAATATGGACGTTTTCCGGCCGAATGTTGATGTGCCTGAAGAAATTCTCCCACATCCAGGCGTGGTAGGAATGCGGGTCGCTAGCGGGCATGGGGTAGTATTCATCGAGGTTGAAGGTGATGACCCGGGAAAAATCCAGGCCTTCTTCCTGGTGCATGCGAATCAATTCGCGGTACATGCCGACGGGCGTGGAACCGGTGGGTAAGCCGAGCACAGTGGGCCGACTGGCCGAGTTGTTCGTGCGAATAAGTGCCGCGATCATCAGAGCGACGTGGCGGGAGGCTTCACTGCTCGTGTGGAAAACCAGGGTTGGTATTCGGGTGCCCCGAAGATAGCGTGATGGTGCGCTCACAAGTGTTCGTGGAGTCATGCGGTGATCCTCAGTAGCCAGCGAATGAAACCTGCATTTCACTTCGACGATAGATTATTCGGCCCAACGAGTTACCAGCAAGCACCATAGCGGTCTCCAGTGGTAAAACTTCCGTGAAGTCGTCGTTGGCTTACACATTACATATTTTGAATTATGTAGAGCATCCAGGGCTCGACGGCGAGCAATGCATGGGAAATGCTAAGCGGTGCGTAGCTTTGTGGTCAACCGTTATGAAGCCAAGTCCTGCAGGGCGAGGGAGCTTGAGCCAGGGCGTCACGAAGGCGTTGCAAGACTAAATCGGGTGAAATTTGCGCCATGCACGAGTGCTGATGAGGACATTGTTCAAGGCGACGGAAATAACAGGGCACGCACGGCAGGTTACTTTGCACAACGGCGTGCAGCCGACCATAAGGGCCAATACGCACGGGGTCGGTAGGACCGAACAGTGCAACCAAGGGTTTGCCGAGGGCGACGGCCAAGTGCATGGGGCCACTGTCATTCGTGAGGCAAACGGTGGCGCGGTCCATCAGGGCAGCCAGTTGACTGATGGTGGTTTTCCCAGCCAGATTGAGCGCCTGAGGCGCTAAGGCCTGGACTTGCCGACATACCTCGACATCGCGCGACGAGCCTATTATTACGACGGCGAAGCCCAGGGCGATCAGTTGCCGCGCGACGGCGGCAAAATGGGCGCTCGGCCAGCGTTTCGTGGGCCACACCGTGCTCGGCGCTATCAGAATCCACGGGCGTTGTCCGATTTCGCGACGGACAAAATCGGCGGCCCAAGCGTCGGCCTGAAGCGGCCAGTAAATACGCAACTCGGGTGGCGCGTCATCGAAACCGAGCAGGTGTCCGACCCAGAGATAACGATCGATGGCATGGACGTCGAGCGTCGGGATGGGAATATGGTGCGTATAAGCGAGCCACGCCCATTCACGACTGCCCCGCCAACCATGCCGCAAACGCCGGGCGAACCGGTCCTGCGGTGCCCCGGAACCTTGTCGAGGTCGCCCGAATCCAATTCGTGTCGGCGCCCCCGTCCACCACGTCAATAATCCCGAACGCAGCAAGCCTTGTAAGTCAATAACTAAGTCGTAGCGTTTTTTGCGTAGTTGCCAGAGTAATTTTCCCCAACGTTGCCACGAAAGACGTTGTGAGCCGAACATCCCTATCTGCCGACGCGGAAATAGAACTACCTCGTTGAGAGCGGGATGGTAGCGAACCGCGTCAGCGTTTTCGGGCGTGATGAGCCAATCAATGATCGCCGCAGGATAGCGCCGACGGAGTTTAACCAACACAGGCAGCGTATGCAACACGTCCCCGAAGGCCGACGGTTTGATGAGGAGAATGCGTCGAAAAAGCCGTTCCCGCAGTTCGCCGGCATCCATGCCGCTTTAGTCTTTATGGGCGCCGCAGTAGCCACGTGTCTAACGGCAGTGGGGCAAGTTCATAGCCTGGCGTCAGGTACCATAACCGGAGCGTCCAACCGGGCAATGCCGATTCCAGGGGACGCTGCGTCTGGGCGCGGGCCTCGAAGAATTCGCCCAGCCAGCCAAACGGTCGCTTATACTGCACTACCTTGTATTCGGTCAAGTTGGCGAGTTCGGCCGCTTTTTTGATGGCCTGGTCGAGGTAACCCACTTCGTCTACCAGGCCGATCTCTTTCGCTTGCTCGGCGGTAAAGACACCGCCGTCGGCAATCCGACGCATGACTTTTTCGCCTGTGTCCGTGATCAGCTCAAACGGTTCGCGGAGTTTGTGTTTGAGCTTCGGCCCACGTCCCTGCTCAACGACTTGCTGGAACCGCTGATAGGCTTCGCCCACCAGGAGTTCCCATTGCAGCCGCTCTTCGGGAGTCATTTCGTGCAGGATGGTCGGCCCTTTGAGTTCACCCCGCTTCACGATTTTCATCTCGATACCATATTTTTCCGCCAGCTTGTGCAGGTCGAGGAAAGCGGCATAGACGCCAATCGAACCTGTCAGGCAGTGCGGCTGAGCAACGATATGGTTGGCCGCAGCAGCGACGTAGTAACCGCCCGAAGCTGCAACGCTGCCCATATGCACGACGACAGGCTTCGCACTGCTTTGTTTCTCCCAATGACCCTCACGCAGCTGCCGAACGTAGTAATAGACTAAGTCGCTTCCGGTAACCGTCCCGCCTGGGCTATCTACTTCCAGGACTATGGCTTTGACCTGCTCGTCTTGAGCGGCGTCGCGAAATTGTTTGTGAACGAAATCCAGCAGGCCTTCCACAATCATACCTTCCAGGCGCACGAGGGCGACCACCTGGTTACTGCCCGCGTTTCCGCTGTGGTACTTCTGCTGCAGCCGATCGGTATAGGTAGTCGGTGCTAAGGAACCTATAACGCTCATGAGGACACAGTTCATAACCACGGAAACAAACAAGAATGATACCAACAACCACATCATCAGCCGCCCCAATATGGAGGGCCGCGACGTTTCGCGAATGATGATGGTATGCCCACTGCCCGCAGGTTGCACCATCGGGACTTCGCCGCTGCTACTCATGATGTTGGCCTCCCGCTCTTGGATGGAAACTGATTAGCAAAGTCATACTCGCCTTCTGATATCATACTGCTTGGACGACTCAGGTTTATGACCGATCTTACCCTGGAGGAATGGTGGCGGTTTCGACCAGACCGCCTCTTTGCACTGTTACTCTCACGAGTTCCGACCGATTCGACCACCCAAGCGTCCCGCGGAATTTCGTAAAGACGTAAGCAACAGAACTGCTTGCGCGTCAAGAGCAGCATTTGCCCGCTTAGCGCTGCCACCGCCCCCAAGCCCGCGATGAACATACCCATCTCCAGCCTAATAATATTCGCGAACGCGAGGAAGACACACATCCCAGCGAGCATCATACTGGCTAGGATCCAACTCCCTGCCAGAAACACTGGCCAAACAGTTAGTCCGAACAGTCCATCGCCCGCGAGTCGAAGAAGTCGCCAAAGCGAATAGTGGCTTTGGCCGACCTGGCGCGGTGGCCGATCAAATTCGAGATAAACTCTGCGAAACGGGCCGAGTTCGCGCATGCCCCGCCAAAAGGGGCGTGGCAGACGCCAGCGGAGAAGCCAACGAACCACCCGGCGATCATAGAGGGCGAAATCGCCCGCATCGGGTAACGTCCGTCCCGTCGCTAGCCGCCACAATCCGCGGTACACCAACTGAGCAGCCCACCGTTTCCACCACGGTTCCCCCAGCCGCGTACGACGCACTGCCACAACGATGTCCGCCCCTTCGCGCCACGCGGTTATCAAGCGTGGCACCAAATCGGGCGGGTCTTGCAGATCGGCGTCTAAGACGATCACGGCGTCGCCCCGGGCTTGGCTCAAGCCGATGCCAATGGCACTCTGCTGACCCAGGTTTTGCGCCAACCGCACGCCTCGGACACGCCAGTCCTGCTCCGCAAATCGGCAAATCCGGGCCCAAGTAGCGTCGGTCGAACCGTCGTCCACGAAGATAAACTCGCACGGCTCGTCCCAGCGTAGCGATGCCTCAGCCAAGTGAGGCCAAGTGACCGCTAAGGTTCTCGCTTCGTTATAGCAGGGGATGACTAGGCTGAGCATAATGCCTTCCTTGGCCAAAAGCCCGTGCTGATAGATTCCGAAATCCTCTACATTGTCCGAGTGATGGCGCTTTGTGTCAACTTCAGGTGATGCGGGGCCTTACAGCGATTTGACTGATTTGGTCGGCAACCCGATGCTGCGCCGTATAACCACACGCTCCACTTCAGGGGCAGGACCTACTCTCGTTAGGCTACAGCATACGTGAGGTAAGTTGCTCGATGTAGCCACATGCTTAGCTCTAAGAGCAGCAGCCTAAGCTAAGTCCGCTTCGGTAACTGAGCCTGATTGAGCAAGTACGCGGAACCGCTCGAAGGTTTGACGAATACCCTCCGCTAGTGGCGTCACAGGAAGCGGACCATAGTCGCGCTGGAAACGATGGTCGCTGAGCCGATAAGCAATGGGTAGCTGACGTTCGCCATAAGTGATTAATTCGGCGGCTTGCGGCGCTACCTGTGTCAGCAAATGATGAAAGGTGGCCATATCAGCCACCGTGCCTCGCAAATTGTAAACCACCGCTTCTTGAGCCGGGTGTGCTAAACATCGGACGAAGGCGCGGGCGACGTCTTGGGCGAATTGAAAATCCTGAGAGCCGCCATAACTGATATGATAGGGTTTCCCTAATGCCGCGGCTAAGATGGCTTTCGTCGGTTCGCTGGTCATACCGAAATCGCGGCCTACACCATAGACCGTCCAAGGGCGAAGACCGATACTCGCAATCCCATGCTCCAAGAAATATGCCCGCGCACTAAGTTCGTTACACACCTTATAAGCACCATAATGCGTCGTCGGCCTAAGGGGCAAGGATTCATCTAAGTCACCGTCTAAGTCATAGGCGGAAGGTTCCCCATATACTGCGGCCGAGCTGGCATAAACTAAGTTTTGAATCTGCCCTGCGAGTTTACGGATAGTCTCGAAAACAACTAAGGTTCCCAAGACATTGACAGTTGCCCCGCGAATCGGATCGGCCCGGCATAGGGGCACTTGTAATGCTGCTAAATGCACAATATGCGTGATCGCATACTGTTGGCAAACCTCGAATAAGCGCTGGCCGTCAGTAATATCGCCGGAAACAAATTGGGGCTGAAAATACTCGCTTTCCTCCATGATCAAGCGCATGCGTCGGCGGTCTTCGCGAAGGTCATAAATATAGACCCTAATGTTTTGCCGCACTAATTCCCGGCTCAACCACGAACCAAT